>JALGSS010000009.1 GCA_029821745.1 Candidatus Zipacnadia bacterium | reverse complement strand
CTGAGCGATCTCCAGGTTCGTCGGCCCGGCCACGTTACGGTCATAGACCCACTCAGTGCCCGTCTGTACGTAGAAGGTCGGCTCGGTCCCGGGGTTGGCGAGCGGATTGGGAGGCACACGGGCGAACACCAGGGGCGTCACGTCGACGCCGGCTTGTCGATGGGCCTCGACGCGACCCACACCGCACTCTCCGGGCTGAATGACATAAGGGGTCCCCGCTGCTCCAGGGACCCCGTTGACGATCACGGGATCCGTATTGCGGGCGATGTTCGTAGCGCCATTGAACTCAAAGTGTACCCCCGAGTTGACCCAGGTCACGTCCCCCAGGCTGAGAAGGTTGATGGGCGGGGCGCCGAAGTTGGCCGGCGCGGCGCCAACCGCCGGGTCGGGAGACATCGAGCAGTTCGAGTGAGTGTTGAAGCTCATCTCCCAGACCGCGGCCACCTGCTGCACCAACGCCGGCTGAATTGTCGGATCTTCGCGTACGGGCAGTGTGATGACGGCTGAGCCGCTGGCTGTGACGATACTGTAGTACCCGGTCGGGGTCAGCGGCTGGCTCTGTCCGACGCCCGGCACGCCGCCGTCGAATTCCAGGCCGTAAAGCCGGCTGTAGACCTGCACACGCCAGCTCTGCATGAACGGGCCGCGGTGCGAGATGTAGCGGATGTAGTACGTATCACCATCAGCCACGCGGTGAGGGTTCAGGTAGATCTCCACATCCGCCTCATCGATGGCCGCTCCCGCCACCGCGTCAAGATACTGGTTCGACGTGAAGGTGTCGTAGTAGACCTGAGGCTCTTTCACTCCAGGGGGCACTGTCAGGAAATGGATGCGCGTCCCGCCAGGCGCACCGGGCCAGGCGAGTTCAGAATACACGGCACTGCCGGGAGCAGCGCCCGAGGGACGAGACGGATGGAATGGCCGGCCCACGACCGAACGGAACTGGTTCGGGGTGGCGTAGGGCGGCCCACTGGTGTCACGGTACTGGATATCACACGTGGGCGTGCCGCCAGTTCGCCGGGAGACGCCGATATCAAGGGTTCGGTCCTGAGGGCTCATCAGCACGAGTTGGGTGGCCGGATGGGCGGGAACGCCGTATGGGTTCTGGCAGTTCCCCGCCACCGGCGATGAGGCCCCGCAGTAGGGGCACACAAACGGGCCCCGCAGTTTGGTCAGCCCAAACTGGTGCGTTTCGTCGGTGCTGGCCGTGGGGTCTGTTACGTAGGTGCGCAGTTCATACTGAGGCACCTGCGCCGTTGCCGGCGACCCCAACACGAGGCCTATGGCCAACGCGATAAGCGTAATTCCGCACGTCTGCCTCATATAACTTCACCCTCTTTAGTACAGCCAAGGCCGACTTCGATCCAGTGCGGCTGCGTCCTGGTTCGGCGCTCCCCACCAAAGCGGCCGGATAGGTCCTCGTTAGCGCGCATCAGAAGCGCTCTGCATAGCCCACCATCGACATCGGCTCCGGCCACAGCTTGCGCGGGTCGGGGATCATATTCCGACCCAGGACGACCTTGCTGCGCTCGGCCCTGAAGACCTCGCTGCTCGTCGCCTTGCCCCAGCCGAGATGGTCGGTGTTCTGGACGGACAGATGGTCCGGCGCAACGGCCTGGTTAACGATGATGTAGTCGCCGTTGCTCAGGCGTTGTGCCGATGTCGGGAAGAAGTCCTTCTGGTAGGTCGCGCCACTAGGCAGATCGATGGTGCCGTAGCCCGTGGCGAAGTAGTCGTCCCGCGTGAAGTAGTACGGCAGCGCGGACGGCGTCACCACCGGGAATTCGTACACACCCATCGGGGCGTTCGGCAGCCCCTCGTAGCGGGACGCGACAACCCACATCCAGGCGTTGGACTCCGGCGTAGTGAAGGGCCCGCTACCATAGTTCACGTACTGCACGTGGCGGATGTTGCGGAACTGCAGGGCATACAAGAAAGTCCAGGCAGTCCAGTCGCGGTTCCGGCCCGTGTACAGCACGGGCAGCTTGCCGCCGTCGAACTGGGCGTTCACATCATACGGCGGATCGCCAATGATCGCCCCGAGCACGCGGGTGCCGGCCGGTGGGTTCAGGCGAGCCCGATAGAAGCCTCCGCCGGCGGTGAACCGCGGCGGCTCCACGATGAGTGGCGTGTTCCAGTTCGCTGCGCAGGCCAGGTAGCCCCACAGTTCGCCGGTCTCCGGGTCCAGGATCGGCTGAGCCTTCTGGTATTCGAGCTCCATGAAGCGCTCAGCGACATCATTGGTGCAGATGACCCACTGCCCGGCGACCCGTCGCACGGGAGCAGCGTCGGGACTCACCACATACAACTCGTTAACCGTCGGCGGGGCAGTCGCCGTCGCGGGCTTAGTTACAACCTCGACGATCCGCTTGTTCCCGGCGTCGGCGATGACCGTATGCGCCCACTTAACGCCCTGGTGCGTCGTGTAGTAGCGCCAGGCGTCCGTCGGGCGGTTCAGGAACAGCTTGGGGGTGCCCTGACCGGCGCCGGCCCACCAGATGCGCCGTCCCTGCGGGTCGAGTTCAAGCACCTGGTTTGCGCCCGCGTCGACCGCGAGCACATTCCCGTTCGCCAGACTCGTCGCCTTCGCAAGATGGCCGAAGGGCCACGGGTCCGCACCGGACTGATTGCGGCTGCCGGTGAGAACGCGGACGGGTTCCGAACCCACGCACTCGATCAGCCGCGATCCGGCCGCAATAAGCGTGCGCTGGGTGGACATCGCCGAGACATAACCGTTCCCGGTCGCAACACCCGGGTCAGTCAAGGTGCGGGAGCCGACGATGGCGGTGTCGCCGCAGACCGAAATCGGCGCAGAGACCACTGGAACGTCACCGTTCGCGTCCACAGCGGGCTCCACCATCCGCCCGCGCGGGTTATTGCCGGATCGGTCCCAACTCATGGCCAGCAACGTCTCGGTCGCCAGTGTCCCGCCGGGGGGAATCTCGAAGACGCCGTTCCAGAAGGGGTCGTAACCCTCGGTGCCCAGCAGGATCGTCCCGCCGGCAACGGCAGGCCCAGACAGGGACATGCCGAACGCCACGGGTGCCTGGTGTCGTTCAGACGGAAGGCTGAGGCCGGGGTTCGGGACCTGCACGAAGCCGTTCACCGGATGATACGCAGCCGGCAGCCATGCCGGCGGCGTCCAGCCGATGGTGCGTTCGGAGAACCCCATGTAGGAGACCACGAGGTCCATCCCCGTGACGAAGGGCTCGTTCGCCTGCTGCGAGCCACTCCCATCAAGGTCGGCGTACGCGTTCCGAAGGTCAACCCAGCCGTTGAGCAGCAGATTGCGCCCGCCGAATGTGAACGGCGGCTCCGCGGGGGCCCACCCCACCACCGGGACATTGTCTGCGAGTGTGGCCGTTGTGTCCTCAACATAGATGGCGAGGGTGTCCACGTCCGCCGGATACAAGTTGAGCTTGATGAAGCCCGGTGAGTAAGTGAACTCGCCGACGGACGGGAATACGCGCAGTTCGGTCCAGTTGCCGCCGTTGGTGTCCTGCCACTGGACGGACACGGCCTTCCCGGCGATCGCGTCACTCGCCAGAGTCGTGTCGCCCACCACGGGCACGTCATGGGCGTATTCAGGCGACACGCGGACCGTGCGCTGCGCGAAGTCGATACTGTAGCTGTCGGCGCGGACGACACCGCCATTCTCAAGGAGGGTGACGATGAGCGGCGCGTTGCGATCAATGCCGACGCCGTCCAGAAGCCCGGCGCCAAGATGGATCTGCAGGTCGGCCACTTCGCGCAGTGCCACGACCGACGTGCGGCCGGGCGTATTGCGGTCCGCGTGGGGTCCACCGGTCGCCCAGTCGGTCACGGCCGCTACGACCAGGTTGTCGTCCTCAGTGACCGGGCTGGTGATGTTGGACTGGATGTCATCACCGGCAAACCGGAGCGACGGCGTGAGGGACCGAGTGTCGACCCGCCAGCGCACTGAGCCATCGACGGCATCCAGGGCGTTGATGCGGCTGCTCACCCGCGCGTCCGGCGGCGTTTCATGATCGGCCGGGTAGTTCCAGAGCAGGGGGTTCCCGGTGGGCACGAAGACCGTCCCTGCCCGAACCGTTGCCCCGCAGACCGGCGTGTCCGCCCACGTACCCCTATACTGCCGCTGCCACAGGACGGGGCCGCGGAGGAAGTACGAGTGCGACACAGCGCCTCCCGCTGTGTACTGCAGCAGAATCTGGCAGCCCTTCATGAGCTCCAGCGGATCATCATTGGCCAGTGGCGTGACGTACCAACGGCCCAGGAACTGCCGCGCGCCCTCTTCCCCGACGTTCAATGATCGGAACTTCGCGCACTCCTCGGGGAAATCCACATTGTATGGATTGGCCAGAGGGATGGTGGCGGCAAGGTCGCCGAACCGGCGAGCCGACGTCCAACCGTCCGCCTCGCGATTGAGGCGCACCGAGTGGTACTCCTCGTTAAGCCTGTACTCGAAGCCCGCTGTGCCGTCCCCGGCAACTGTGGCCGGGACGAGAGCGAACGTGCTGCCGGGAGCGTGGTCGCTCCAGTCGATCCAGCGGTCGACGACGATCTGCCCCGCTGCCTGGCTCCAGACGTGAGAGACAGGGGTGCTGCAGATCATGACCGAGTCGATGATGGTGCCGTCGGGCAGGTTCACACTGGGCGTGACGACCGGCGCGCCAGTCATGATGGTGGGCAGCTCGCCGCCGCCCCCGGAGCCGACTGCGGCGATCCAGCCCGGGTCATTGAAGCACGGCAGCGCCCGCTGCGGCTCACCGACCGTTCCGGCGGCCAGGCGGTTGAGGTCGGCGTCCGGATAGACCCAGACATCGCCACTATCGACGAGAACCGGGTCGATGTGTCCGCCGGTCTCAAGATCAATGCACCACGCGCGCCCGTATGTCCTGTCGACGCCCTGACCACTCGGATCAGGCAGTGCGCTGTCATGCTCCGACGCGACGAAGTACGCGCGCCCGTTATGCACGACCGGTGTGGATACGTCGCACACGGCGGCTGTCGCGGCATTGTATGGGAATACGTTGAACACCCACGGCTGGGCCCCGGTGATCGCGTCGAAGCACCAGACCGATCCACCCGCTCCGCCGGCCGGGCTGACGAGGCTGGTGGAGCACAGGATGACCGGCGTGTTACGCACGAATGCGCTGGTGAGCGAGGAGGTCTTGGGGCTCACGCCATTGGCGAACTGGAACTCCCAGATGACATCATACTGCGCGCCAAGAGAGTAGTCGCTGACCGGGCCGTCGTCGGCGTTGCCGTCGCCGTCCAGGTCGCGCTCGGGTTGCGCATCCAGACAGACCAGCCGGGCTCGGCCGTCGTTCCCGATGCTCGTCAGAGCGTATACACACCCGTTGAGTTGCAGCGGCCGGCCGATGACCGGGCCGAAGTCGACCGGGTTACCCGCCGGGTCCTGCCTGTCCGGCGCCGGGTACTGCCATTCCGCCTCGACGGGAGCCTTCACGACGCCCGGGGCGCCGCCTGTTCCCGCGGAGCCGCGCTGACGCATCTGAAACAGCCACGCCACCGCGTTGTAGGCGAACTTGAAGCTCGGAAGCTGGACGTCGTTGGGGGCGAGAGTGCCACCCCAGCCCTCGATCATCTGGCCGACGCCGCCGGCAGTTACCAGGATTCCGCCGCTGCCATACTGTGACACCATCCCGGCGACCCCGATGTTGGTGCCGCCCGCGTCAAGCAAGGTCAGGATGGGCTGGAAGTCCACGTCGGTCCTGTGCAGCCAGCCGGCCGGATCTGTGTACGGCCACGTAATGCCCTCTGCGCCTCCGCCGATCCGGTTGATCTCCCAGCCCTCAAGCTCGAAGGGCGTATGGAACAGCTCGGAGCGCCAGTCCGTCGCGACGCGCCGATCGATTCCGGCTACGGCCTCGAAGATGAACGGCGTGGGCGCGGGAGGAGTCCCTGCGGCCACGCGCGTTGGGTAAGTGCGCGGCGGCTCGAACTCAACAATGCCGGGCGTGATCCCGGAAACCTGATCGATCCACAGCAGGGCCCCGTTCTCAACGGCTCGGAGCAGGCGGGCCTGCTCGCCCGCGTCCAGGGTGGTGGGACCGGTGATGCGGAAGTAGATGACGTCCATGTCCTCGAGGGACTGTCCGTCGGCGAGGTTTACGCGCCAGTAGGCGGGATTGTTCGTGAGGGCGACCCATCCCGTCGCAGCCGCCGGCAGAAGATCCGCCGGCGCCAGTGGGTTCACGAAGGTCCATCCCGCCGGGCGCACGCCGGCCCGCGACAAGTTGTAGAACATCGACAAGTTGCCGTCGAGGACGCAGGCCTTGATCTCCCGGCCGGCAGGAGACGCGTCGAAGGACACAGTCGCCGCCACAGCCGGGATGACAGCCCCGGTTAGTATCGCGAACATCATCAAAACCGGCAACGAGCGCCTGCTAGCTCGCATCACCATCTACCTCCACTGGTGTGAAGCGACAAGCCCTTGGAACGGCGCGGGACGGCGTCTATTGTCCTTCACCGTAGAAGATCAGTTCATCGCTGACGGGAAGACAGGGAAGCACGGGCATGTTTCCCCGTGGTGTCGCGAAGCTCAGCACAGTCGGGGAGGCCGCGTCGGTATAGCGGATGCTCCCCGCCAACGTGGTCGGACGCAGAGCCCGCGGGTCCCGGGTATTCCGGATGCTCTCGTCATATTCGTAACGGAGTGTCAGCCAGCCGCCGCCCGGAGCGGGGTATGACCACTTGTCGGACCATTCCCGAACCTTCTCGGGCTCGGCATGGAACGCTTCAGTGATGCAGCCGCGCACCGAGATATCGTAGTTGTACCGGCGGAACCCTCGGGCCAGATTGCCGGACTGCCGCTCGTCGAAGAAGCGACCGGGGATGACGAACCAGCAGCCGTTCTCGGCATAGATGAGGGCATTCACCTTCGCGTGCACCGAACCGACGGGCTCGCCGGCCGCATTCGTTTCATAGACCTTCCAGGTCTTGATCCGGTACTCCGTCGGGCCGCCGCCAAGTCCCGGAAGCGCCGGGTCCGCCGCCGTGATCGCCGCTGCCTTCAGGCTGCCCGCGTTCGAGCCGCCCAGGCTCCCGGTGATCTCCCACGGCAACACGGGATTCGCTGCCGAGTATGGCTGAGTCCAGTCGGGCGCGAGAGTCGTGTCCACGTTGGGGCACGGCGGGCTGCACAGACCGGGCTGCAGGAAGTAGAACTTGTTGGCGTTCAGGCCCGCCGTTGCGCCGAAGGAATACGCCGACCACGTGGCGCCGTTGTAGACGTTCATGTTGATGGCCGCGGGGCCCGGGTCGCCGGCGCTCTGAACCGTCGCCAGACCGACGCGGTTGCCGGCCAGGAGCGGCTCGCCAAACCGCCACTGCGAGAATATCGCCCCGGTCACGTCGGGCGTCAATTCCCAATGCTGCTCGTCATACATCGGGTTGAAGGGATCGTCAGGCGCCGCCGACACCTGCCCGGAAGTGCTCTGCGGGACAATCCGCGTGGCGTTGAGACACACAGAGTCTCGCGCGAGCAGCGCGATCTTGCTGTTGTACTCGTCGGGGATCGGCCCACCAAATCCCGGTGCGGGAGCGACGCCGCTTCCGGTGTTCCGCCCCAGTTCGTCCTGAGGGCTCAGGATCTGCCCGTCGATGTAGATCGTCCCGCCGGACACCACCGTCAGGTTGTAGTCTCGCAGGTTGTTCGGGTTGACGTTCCTGCGCGGCAGGATACCGTGAACGCGCACGTTACCCTCGGCGAAGACTACCTGGTTCGGGTATTGCGGGTAGTCCAGGTACAGCGTGTATTCACCGGAGTTCGCAATGCGCCCGTTGAGACTGTCGTAGTACAGCCACGTGCCGTCCGAGCGCGTGAGCTTGATGCCCGGTTCGCCTGGGATGTGGTTGGGCCACCAGACCGTCGTCGTGTTCGTCGGCGGCGCATTCGTAGCTCCCAGCCGGCCTCCTTCGAGTGCTGCCGCCTCGCTGGAGTACAGGGTCATCTCCACGCCGGGCGCGGTGTACATCGTGTAGGTGGCATTCCAGCCGCTGTTCTCGGCTGAGAACTGGCCCTGAGAGAAGTCCTGCATCCACTCGTCCATCAGAGCGTCGATATCGTGGTTGCCGCGCCTGTCGACGAACTGCACGTCCGCCTTGTTGTCGACATAGATGCCACGCCCGAAACCGTAGTTGCCCAGGTTCACGGTCGCGCCGCCGGTCAGGGTCACAACCGGGCCCGAATCGCGTGTCAATGCGCGGTAGAAGTTCGCCCGCTTGCCGCTGCCGCCGAAAATGTCCGGAGCTGCCAGGCGTTCTACGTAGCGCGGATCACCCGCCGCGTCAGAGCTGCGTGACCCGTCGAGAACGAGGCCGCCAAGCGTGGAGTACGGGACGCTGCCGTCACTGGTCGCGACGATCTGCCCGGCGGTGGTGATGGTGCCGTCAACGGCGCGGCGCCTGACCGTGGTCGTGCGCGTGCCGACGGGAGCGCCGGAAAACCCCGGCTCGGTGATGCCGTCCGGGCTCTCAATCCGGTCCGTCCGCATGTACCCGCCGGTGATCCCCTGCGAGTTCATGCCAGGCACTTCGCTGGTGGCCTGGGTCGGTGCGGAGGTCAGCGTGATATAGGTGCCGGCGCCTGCAGACGTGGCGTTGTAGTTGTCGCCGGCAAGCTGCAGCGTCGTGTTGAACCGCATCGGCCCGTAGAAGGACTGCTGGAGCCAGTCTGCCGCGCCCCAGCCGTTGTTGTCCATGTCGATGCGCGGGTTGAAGCCGAGGGTCGCGGGCCGGCCGCTCCGATTGTTGTCGGTGACGAAGAACAGGTAGTCCGTGAGCCCGATGGGCTTGTACGCAACGAGGTACCGGTACACAGGCGTATCCTCGTCAACCACACCGATGGACTCTATCTTGATCGCGCCGCTCATCGGGTCCGGCTGGCGGTAGGGATCGCTGTCGAGCGTCTCGTAAGGCGGGTCCGGGTCATAGGTTACGCGGACAAGGATGTGGCCTTTCCCGCCGATGCTGCCGGCTTCGGGCGGAATGCCGAGCAGGCTGGTCGCCGTGCTGTTCACATTGGGCAGCCGGTAGAATCCCCGCCGGATGTACTCCCCCGTTGTGGCGTCAACAAGCCCGTGCCAATTGCGGGCGCGCTCGAAGTCACTGTAGTAGTCGTCTTCGGTGTCTTCCAGATCGTCGACGCCCCAGGTCTTATAGTCGTTGGCGCTGGTATCCATGACGGGCGGCACCGGCCACGTTGTTGGGTCGCCGGAGTCGTAGGTCGCTATGTTCACCGGTTTGAAGGGCGGCCGCCAATCGGCGCCAAGAGGGCTATTGGCGAGGTTTTCATCGCACCACTGAATGCCGGCCTCCGCGAGCCCCTGGGTGAGATTCACGTCGGCGCTGCGCACGGACTGATGCTGGTTATACGTGACGATGGCAACGAACAGGATGCCCGTCAGCAAGATAACCATCATCAACAGGACGGCGATTAGGAGCACCTGCCCCTGCCTGCCCGTCCCGGCGACTTTCCAGTTACGTGGGTACATTAACTCTCGCCTCCGCCTTATCAGGGGATGGCCCCTCCTTGGCGACTGTCTATCCGGCCTGCGGCCTGATGATCTCTAAATGTCCACCGGCACAGCGCGCTAGCGCCCGAAGTTGCGGATCACAATCTGCTCTCGCATACTCACTTCGTTGGGATGCTCATCCGCAGGAACGATAAGCCTCGCGCTGCCATCGTCCACCAGGTCCGTATAGGCCTGGAGAGTGAGGCTGACGTTCTGGATCGTGCGGACCGAATAATCAGCCTTGACTGCATCATTCACGAACGGGTAATCGCCCGCCGCGTCCAATTGTGGATCATACGTGTAGTTGCGCCGGTAGTAGTACGACAGGCGCACCTGGAAGCTGGTGAAGCCCGGGGGCGTCGCGCCGAACAGCGTTCGCGACGTAGGCCGGGGTGGATCAAGCCGGGAGAGCAGGATAACGGCCGTAGTGCCCTTCTCGCCGGCGTAGTCCTGGCGCTGCAGTTGTACGCAATACTCGTCGCCCCTGATGCTGCTCTGGTCGAAGTTGGTTGTCGGCTTCAGATCAATCTCGTGCCGACGTCCCGCCGTGTCAACCGCCACCACCCGCACTTTCACCGTACCGGGCTCGATGAGTGCCGGCACGCCGATGTCCACGCTCGGGTCAATCCGGTACGCAATTGGCGCGTTGGCGGTATCCATCGGCGCTGTCGCCGTATCGGACGGGTAGATCGCCCGCAGATCGCCGGGCATGCTGACGGCATTCCAGCCGCCAGAGAGGCCGGTGAAGTCGACGATCTTGCAGTACAGGTAGTTGCCGGACGCGGCGGGCCATTCCTGGCGTGCCTGCTGACCGCACGTGACGACCCCGCCGTCTGCGGACCAGCGCACCTTTGCCGGGCGAACCGCCGTCTGGTAGCTATCCATACGCGGAACCGACCACGTGTCGGCAGCAGCGTCCCACGCAAACAGCATGACTCGTGGGTCCAGTTCACATCGTGCCAGTGCCTGGTTGCCCAGGAAGGCCCCGGACAGCGAGGCTCCATCCCATGCGCCGTGGTCAGCCTTGTAGACTACGCCGTTGGTTGTCGCCAACTCTTCGCCGACCACGCGACGCGGCTCGAATTGCAGCCCGTTGAACAGATACATCACCGGCCGTGAGCCGTCGTAGGGCACATACCCGGGAGCGAATTCGGGGTACTGACCCGCCCCGCCAACACCGTCCGTGTAAACCGTCGTCGTGGGCACGAACGTCGCCGCGAGCTTAGGCGTCAATGCGTTCTCCGTGATTGCCGTTCCCGCCTGCCAGGTGCCGGAGGAGTCGAAACTGCCCAGCGCGTACGTCTGAGACGAATTCCACACGAACTCCTGTCGGTACAGAGCGAAGGGGTTGAGATCGCTATACTCCTCGGCCGCATTGACTAGACGGATGGCGTAGCGCACGACCTTCGGGTACCCGAATTGGGATGTCGCCGGACGTGGCGGGTGATAGACCTTGCCCAAGCCATCCCTGGCCGGTGGGTTGAACACGATCTGCGAGTAGTTGATGACCCGAACGTCGTCGTAGTTTCCCAAGACGCCGTCTGGGCCTGAGAACGTGTGGCCGGGCGTCTCGTGCACGTAGACGGCTTCGCCCAGCTCCCGCCGGATCTGCTCCATAGCGTACCGGCAGGCGTCCTGCATGCCCACGTTCTGGCGTCCACTCGAAACCCACTCGAGGCCGGCAATCATGGGCGCGAACAGAAGCGCAAACAACAGCACCATGATGGCTAGCGCCACTAAGACCTCGGTCAGGGTGAAACCTCGACACCTTGAGGCGGCGACTCTCACCACGCTACCACCTTCTTCAGTACTCGCATACCGTACCCCAACACATTCGGATCAAGTCCTCTGCCGCGACATCCTTGCCGCGGGGTCACCGTACAGATCTAGGGCGTCGGATCGTCGGACTGATTGACTCGCCACGCCTCAGCCACCGCGACGCCATCCTGCAACAGGAAGGCATTCATCGTTCGGGCGGAGCCGTCCCAGAAGAGCACCTGGTACTGCCCCTCGCCGCCCTGCTTCAGCGACCGTTCATGGAACTCGCACCACGTTACTACCGTCGTATCGTCAGGATGCCATTCCCGCGAAAACACCGGCACCGAGCTCGTACTAGGAGCCGCCGGAAGCGGAGTTAGCTGGCGTCTCACATCAGGATCAAGCGACCCCTTGCGAATGCCTCGACACGAGAGATACTTATATTGGTTGTACGCACCGTAAGGGTTCGCCGGGTCGAACATGGCATTCGGGTCCACCGACATGTAGCTGTAGGGATACTCGACGGTATTCCTGCCGTGGAGCTGATCCGCCGGGCAGTGCAACGCGTCCTCTCCCCTGAGATAGCCGGTGTAGAACAAAGCGTAGAGGCCTTCACCAACCATCGTACCGTTGACGAGGTCCGGGTAGTAGGCCGGGGCCGTGCCCTCATCGAGGACGTACATCTTCAGGGCCTGGCTGATCCGCTGCAGCCGCGAACAGCATCGCATTCCCTTGTTGCTGTTGGCCATGTTCCGTGCGATAGGCACGGTAATGGCCACCAGGGTCGCCGCAATTCCCATGACGACCATCAACTCGATGAGTGTGAAGCCGCGCGCTGACCTCTTCCGCCTCATTGCTATCTCCCTTCAAGCGCTCAATACGAGGCCCGTGATTGACGTACGGGCCGGCGAGGATCAAGGAATGGCCTTGGCGCCCGTTCGGGGGGCGTCATCCCTGTCGCAGTCAGTGGACGCTCCCACGAAACCCGGGTACCAGCGCAGTGCTTAGCTCCCCGCTCCGGGGAAGACCATGTTAGCGACGTCGTAACGAGTTAGCCGTCCGTTCTGACTGCGCCACCAGCCCACGACGCGCATGGTCGCTCCCTCAACGGAGAGTATCCCAGTGACGTTGGGCTGATTGAGGACGAACCCGCAGCCGAGGGCCGGGTTGTCCAGGTCCGAGATCACATGCATCTCGCCATTCATGCGCACGTTCGTGCCGCCAACGTCCACAGTGTAGTCAACCTGCACGCCCTGGTCCTCGCAGTAGGCGGGGAAGCCATACAACTGAGCGTACGTGTCGGCACCGACCGTAACATATGAGACCATGTAGCGCCGATGCTGCCAGTCCGGCAGGAAGCTGTTGCTGGCGTGGGCCATCGAGGCGACCTCGACGAACTCCGTCGGCGCTTTCTGCACCTGGATGCAGTGCTCGTCTATGGTCCGGTAGTAGATGCGGACCGGGTGTCCGGCGCGCCCCTCGGCCCGCCAAGTTCCGGCAGCGGTCGAGGCGTTCATGGTGATGCCCCCCCGCAGGAAGTCCACGTCTGCGATGTCGCCGCTGCCGTCGCCGGCATCATCCCACACGTAGGTCTTGCCGTCGACGAGGTCGACCATCAGCACCCAGATGTCGGCGATGTCGGTGCCCGTGAGGCTCGTGGTAATCAGCGGATTCTCGTCGTCGAGGCCATCGAAGTTCAGACCGACCTTGAAAGGCGTCGTCGACGGCAGCCGCTTGTCCTCGAACATGATCCGGGCCCGCCGGAGAGCCGATTCCGCGTAGGGATCCTCACGGCGGAGCCGGTAGTCAATCTTGATCTGCTTGCCCGCCAGGTAGTGCGGGAAGAAAATGGACTGGCCCGCCTGCGCATCCAGCCAGCAGATATTCCCGGAGTACGGCGGCGCTCCCGGCGGCCCGACGGTGCAATTCCAGTTGTAGACCGCGTAAGCCCGGGCGTTGCCGGGAACAATGGATCCGCCCCGACCGGCCACAGCTTGCACGATCTGCCCGGTGCCCGGCACCGACTCGGTACCCGCCCGTTTCAGCACCCCGCTGTCGTACCAGTCATAGTTGATGTATGCGCCGTTGGATCCGGCCGAGTTGTAGATGAACTCGCCCGTGGACCTGAGATAGTACTCGCCGGCGCCGACAGAGCCTCCGGCCCCCGGATCGCGATAGGCTTCCGTGAGCGGCCTTAGTTCCCGGACGGCCAAGACGCTCTCGACGAGACCCATCTTAGGCACATAGCATGCATACCCACCCGCCACGGCAGGCTGGGGAACGGTGACGTACTCGCCGAAGACCTCGATAAAGTCGTCCCGGCTGTTGGGGTCCGACGTGTTCGTGTCGGGGTCGTCCGGTACGCTGCCGGGCTCGACAGTGTCGACGTTCGCGAAGTTCGGCGCCGTGGCGTCCGGGGCCTCATACGTGCCGGCCCGATACGCTTCCGCCACCTGCAGAGCGGCGCGGCTCATGGACGTGCGCGTCTCTTCCTCTGCAATGAAGGTGGACAGCTTCGGGAACAGGGCGGCCACAGCGTACACACCAACGAGCAGCACGAGCATCGCGGCAAGCAACTCCACCAACGTCAACCCACGGCGGCCCGACAGAACACTCAGCCGCCCTGATGCCCTCAAGGTTGGGTGATGCACTCGCCAGATTGCCCCCGTCCCGTTCACTCGCATTTTGGTCCTCCGCTGCACGACAGGTTCTCCGGTGTTGGCGCCCTGTTTGCACCAAAAAGGGGCTGCGAACGACACGACTGCGTTCGTAGGCAGCCCCCAGCATCCGCTGCGATACTGCCGGACGTTACTCTTGTATCTGCCACTGCGCCGCCCCTGCAGTCTTCGGAACCGTGTAAGGCTGATAGTCCACGACCTCCGAGGCGGCGCCGACGCGAACGAACGGATCACGCCACTTGCCCGGCTGGGGTGACGCGTTCATGTCGTCCTTCCCGTACCACTTGCGGTGAGCGACACAGTGCACGACTATCGTGTTGTCGGGAGCACGATGATTGCCCAATCGCGGCCAGTGCCGGCGCTTCTTGCCGTCGGTGACGAGCCACGCCGGAGCGGCGGCGTTGAAGGCCGGAACCGCTGCCCAACGCGAGTTCGCGGTGTCCCAGTACGACTGGTCCCAACCGTAGTTGTTGAACCCGCCGTAGTTGTACGTGATGCAGCAGCGCACAGTCGCGTCGCCCGCCGCACCGTTGGGATACTGCCCCGCGGCATTCTGCGCAGCGAAGCGCCAAAAGTCGGCGCCACTCTGGCTGCTGTCCACGATGCCCCGTATCCGCCCGTTATAGGTGGAATAATTCCCGGGGACATTCTGAACTCCGCGGAGGTTGGACACGTCATTGGGACACATCAGGTTCGCTTTGTTGGTGAGGTAATCCGGATAGAGGGCACTGACGCCGCCGGCATAGCTACCGGTGTTCGCGTCGTAGTACGGACGGAACGGATACCGGTGATAGTCAGTCTTGTACACCCTCAGCGCGGCGGCAATCTGCATCAGATTCGCCTGACATCTCGCCTGACGACCCTTTTCCTGTACGCTGGAGATGACCGGCATCAAGATCGCGACAAGGATCGCGATTATTGCGATCACAACCAGCAACTCGATCAACGTGAAACCTGACTTGTTACGCTTGCCCATCTTAGAGGTGTACCCCCTTCGATTTGGCGAAGCTACCGGGCAACCCATGACATCGCTACCGCGCCACCGGGCTTACCCTCAATCGCTAAGCCATTCAGTGTCTACCCGCAATGGGGCTTTACTAAACCTTCGTAACTATTGAGACATCACCCAAAGACTAGGATTCGGCTCAATTCTGCCCAAAGACACGACCATGGTCGGCGAAAGACTATACCTTCGCCAGCCTATCCGCCATACCTGCTTATTACGAACGCGCCGACTTCTGGAAACAGCAGGAGAATGACCGCCCCCAGCGCCAACATCGGTCCGAAGGGGATGTACTCCCCTCGACGGCGTATGCGCAGCAGAATCAGCGAAACCGCGACGACAGCCCCTATGACCACCGAGAGGACGAACCACGCCAGGAAGAGATAGCCCGGCCCGAACAGTGCGCCCATCCCTGCAGCCAGCTTCACATCCCCCAGTCCCATCACGGGCTTTCTGAAGAAACGCTCAAAAAACCACGAGATAAACAGGAATAGCCCCCCCCCGGACACGATGCCCACGAATGATGCCGGAAGGAACACGGTCTTTGGTGAGCCCGCGATGTCCTGCGTGAAGGCCATTGCATGAGTGACGGGGTACTCCGTGACGCTCATGCGGGGCTGAATGCCACCTGTGCCAAAGTCCGGGTTGAGCAGATAGTACATGTTGATGCTCACGCCAATGACCATGACGACGACAACCAGCTCATCCGGGATGATCATATGGTCAAGGTCGATGAAAAAGACGAGCAACAAGCAGCAAGAGACGACGAATACCAGCAGGGCATACCACGAGCCGCCGAAGGCCCACGCCGAGCCCACCAACAGCAGGCCCGTCACCAACTCCACGAGGGCGTAGCGGGGGCTGTAGGAGTGGTGGCAGTGGCGGCAGCGCCCCCGCAGGAGGATGTAGCTGAGCACGGGAATCAGATCAATCACGCCCAGCCTCGCACCGCAACTCGTGCAGTGTGAGGGCGGGCGGACGACCGATTCCTGATTAGGCCAGCGGTAGATGACAACGTTCAGGAAGCTGCCGATCACGGCACCCGTGACGAACAGCAGTCCCCAGACGACTGGATTATCGGGCAGGTAAACCATCTGGCTTCCCAACGGCAGGGCACAGTAACGAGGCCGCCGCGTGTGAAACGCACCGGGCCTCGCGTAGCAGATGGGCTGTTCGCCACTCCTGTGCGCGTGACCTTCCCGGCATTACTGCTCGAAGACATGGATCAACCCGAACACCGGAAGGAACACGCTGACAGCGACGAACCCGATGACGAAGCCCAAGGTCAGCATGATAGCGGGCTCAAGAGTCCGGGTCAAGCGAAGAACTGCGCTCTTCACGTCGCCGTCGTACGCGTCGGCCACGCGCACCAGCATAGGACATACCTGCCCGCTTTCCTCCCCTGTGGCCACGAGTTGAACCATTAGTGGGGGGAACAACGGATCCTCTCCCATGGCGTCTGCCAAGGTCTCCCCCCGGGCAACGCGACGTGCCACCCCCTCGACAGAATCGGCGATTCGGGTGTTGCCGCACGCCGCGGCCGCCGTGGGTAGCACCTGGGCCGGCGGGATACCGGCCCTGGCAAGGGTATCGAAGGACCGGGCGAACTTCGCCAGGCCCGCCTTGAGCGCCAGCGGCCCGATGCCGGGCAACGCGAGCCTGGCGCGATCCCAGATCCGCCTGCCGGTGCGCGTACGCAGCGAGTGTGACAGAATGAAGTACGCCACCGGCGCGAGCAGGAGTGCGCGCCACCCCAAAGCTCCCAGTACGTAGCTCGCCCTCATCACCACGATCGTCGGGACGGGGAACTGATCCTCCCGGACGCCCATGTCCGACCACACGCGGACTATCATCGGGACGATGTGGACGTAGACGAACAGCAGGATGGCGAGTGAGACGGTGGCCACCAAGGCCGGGTGGATCAGCGAGGCGATGAACCGGCGCCGCAGCACAGCGTCCCGCTCCATCGATGCGGCGATACCGCCTAATGCCACGGGCAAGTTCCCGGTCATCTCAGCCGCCCGCACCGTGGCGACCGTTGGCGCATCGAAGACGCGCGGTACCTCGGACATCGCCCCCGACAGGCTGGCCCCGGCGTCCACTCTCGCGCGCAGTTGCCGAATCACCTCGATCAGGCGAATCGACGGCACCTGCTGGTCGAGGACATCGAGGCAGCGAGGGACAGGCAAGCCTGCTTCGGCCATTGTGGCGAAGTGACGAAAGAACGCGGCGACGTGGTTGCGTTTCACGCGCCAGGGAGTGACGCTGATGGGGCGGCAGAGAGGTGAGGGGTGTTCAGCGGCGGCGGAGATTGACAGGGCCGTCAGCCCTCTGGCCTGGAGCGCCTCAAAGACGACCTCTTCGCATGGGGCGGCATCAGACCCTCGAGCGATTCCACCGGAATCATCGCGTGCCTCGTAGTGGTAGACCGGAGGCATCCACATCGACCTCCTCGAGTGCACCGGGTTGCGTGTACAGACACGCACGAGGAGGTCTCAGTTCCAACGAATAGGTGCCGGCCTGGCGCCGACAAAGGCTACTGCCACGGCCACGCGTAGTACCAGCCGGCGACTTGCAGCCCGAGCACGCACAAGCCGAAGATGATAATGGTGTAGGCGATCTTGGCTGTAAACTGGCCGTCACCGAACATGGGGGCCCCCTCCACGGATAGGCGAGTCCGACGCAGATGCGTGCCTCCCGGCATGCAATACCCGTGCCAGATCGCACCGGCGGCCCCACGCCCCCCAGAAGAAAGCCGGCCGGGGCAGTGCCCGGCCGGCTGGAAGGCAACTACAACAGGCGCTGCTTACTGCGACAACTCCGAGATGATACCGATCAGAGGAAGGAACATCGCGATACAGATGAACCCGACGACAACACCCAGGAACACGATGAGAATCGGTTCCAGAGCGGCGGTCAGCGACTCGAGCGCAGCGTCGACTTCGGCCTCGTAGAAGTCGGCAACCTTCGAGAGCATCTGGTCGAGCTGTCCCGTTTCTTCACCGATGGTGATCATCTGCACGACCATAGGCGGGAACATTCGGGAGTTGGCGAGGGGGTCCGCAATGGTGTCACCCTCGCGGATGCTTGTGCGGGATAGCAGGATGGCGTCCGATATGATCTCGTTGTCAACCGTGCCCGCGACCGTTTCCATAGCCTGGAGGATCGGGACGCCCGATGCCAGCAGTGTGGAGAGAGTGCGCGCAAACCGGGCCACGGCAACCTTGTGGTTGAGCGATCCGAAGACCGGCACCCGGAGCATCAGGGTGTCCCAGTAACGCTTGCCCGTCTTGGTCGTCTTGAGGCGGTTGGTGGCGATGATCAGGCCGACCAGAATCCCCGTGCAGATGTACCACTTGCTGGTCATGAAATTCGAGATACGCATCAGCACAAGCGTCGGCAACGGAAACTTGTCTTCAGTCAGACCCAACTCGAGGAACAGTCCCATGAACTTGGGCAGGATAAACGTAACCAGGAAGACGACGATGCCCACGGCGACGACCATAACCAGGACCGGGTACGTCATTGCGGACTTGACCTTGCGGCGAAGTGCGAGGTCGTTCTCAAGGAACTCGGCCAAGCGCTCCAGCGTCTCGTCGAGAACACCACCGACCTCTCCCGCGCGGACCAGACCGGTCGCCAGGTTCGAGAAAACGCGAGGGAACTTGGCCATCGACCGTGAGAGGGTCGCACCTCCCTCGACCTCCGCCTCGATCTCGCGGATGATCTCTTTGAGCCGAGCGCTGTCCGTCTGCTGCTCAAGAACGTCCAGGCAGCGCACCAGGGACACACCGGCATTGATCATCGTTGCAAACTGGCGACAAAAAATGGACAGCGAGCGCAGTTTGACCTTGCCGCCAAATAGACGCCGCTGGGACTTCCGTTTGACGACTGTCTGAGAGGTCTGTTCCTGGACGGAACTGGTCATCAGCCCTTGTTCCCGCAGTTGCTCAATCAGCGCGTCCTGGGACACGGCGTCCGCCGTGTTGTGCACTTCCTTACCAGTTTTGTCTCTCGCCACGTATGCGAAAGTCGGCAAGGGCCCTCACTTCCTCTCCCACGTCTAGAAGTGCTCTCTTTGTCTCCTGCAAGTCAGAGACGCCGGCCGTACCCACCTGCAGGAATGGCGCATGGCCGGTTGCAATTCAGAACACCGCAGTCTATGTGTCGGTTCCATGAATCAGTTTCTCAAGCTCGTCCGGGTTGTGCGAGCGACGCTGGGCCATCTCGTAGGTGATGAGCCCCTGCTTGTACAAGTCGGAGAGCGCCTGGTCCATGGACTGCATGCCCACGTCGCGGCTGGTCTGGATGATCGAGTGCATCTGGAACGCCTTATTCTCACGCACCAGATTGCGAATAGCCGCGGTGGCGAGCATAACTTCAATGGCGGCTACTCGCCCCTTTTCACCGGCCCTTGGGAGGAGCTGCTGGGACATGATCCCGACAAGATTATTGGCCAACTGAACGCGGATCTGCTCCTGCTCATCGGCGGGGAACACGTCGATCATGCGATCGACGGACTCGGCGGCGTTGTTTGTGTGCAGCGTCGCCATGACCAAGTGTCCCGTCTCCGCGCAGGTGATGGCCAACTGGATGGTTTCAAGATCTCGCATCTCACCAACGAGGATAACGTCCGGATCCTCACGGAGCGCGGACCGCAGTGCCGCGTTGAACGACAGCGTATCCTGCCCGAGCTCGCGCTGGTTGATGATGGACTTGCGGTGGGTATGGAGGTACTCGATCGGGTCCTCAACCGTGAGGATGTGCTCCGAGCGCTCCAGGTTGATCTGGTTGATGATGGAGGCAAGGGTGGTCGATTTCCCGCTCCCCGTCGGGCCCGTAACGAGCAGCAGTCCGCGGGGTCGGTTCGCGAGATCCTCGGTGACAGGCGGAAGACCGAGTTGGGAGATCGTGGGAATGTCCTGCGGGATCAACCGGAGGGCGGCCGCGACGTTACCCTTGTCGCGGTACACATTCACTCGGAAGCGAGCGATCTGGCGCATCTGGTAGGAGCAGTCAAGCTCAAGCTCCGTCTCGAAGCGCTGGATCTGATCGTCCGTCATAATGTCGTAGATCATGCGCTGGACGACCGGGGGCGTGAACTTCTCGTACCGCATCGGCCGCAGTTCGCCGTCTAGTCGGAGCATCGGCGGCAGCCCCACACACATGTGCAGGTCTGACGCGTTGTTCTCAACGACGATCTCGAGCAGTTCGTCTAGATGGACTTCGTCAACGGGTTTCGCTCTAGGGCGCGCGGGCTTCGCTCCGGGACGTGCCGCGCCGCCTGCCCTCGCAGGGCCGCCATTGCCTTGCCGCGGACCTCCCGCCCCGGGTGTGCCATTGCCTACCATACTCACAAGTCCTCCTATCGCTATGAGAGCCGAGCCTGCCGCGCCACTGCCACGATACCAGGTCGGGGCACGCCGGACAGACACCGAATTGCTAGCCGCTGTAACTGCCGGCGGTGAAGACGATACGGGTCAACTCTTCGACGGTCGTCTGGCCCCTGAGAACCTTGCGGAACCCGTCCTTCTGCAGGGTAACCATGCCCGCCGCCAGGGCCGCTTCCTTGATCTGACCCGCAGACGCACGCTTGACGATGAGCTCTGCCACTTCCTGATTCATCGTCATGAGCTCGAACACGCCGATGCGGCCCCGGTACCCGGTCTGGCGGCAGTTCTCACACCCGCGCCCGTGGTAGAACACCATGTCCTTGTTCTCGGGCGCGTCCGGGTCGAACCCAAACCCGATCAACATGTCCCGTGGCGGCTCGTACGGCTCCTTGCACTTCTCGCAGACCTTACGGGCAAGACGCTGCGAGAGTGACGCGATAACCGAGGAGGAGATGAGGAATGGCTCAACGCCCATGTCGACGAGACGAGTGATGGTCGAGGGCGCGTCGTTCGTGTGTAGAGTGCTCAAAACAAGATGGCCCGTGAGCGCAGCCTGAATCGCGATTTCCGACGTCTCAAGGTCACGAATCTCACCAACGAGGATGATGTCCGGGTCCTGACGCAGGAAGTACTTGAGTGCGATGGCGAAGGTCAGGCCCGCCTTCCGGTTCACGTCCACCTGGGAGATACCATCAAGCTGGTACTCGACAGGCTCCTCGATCGTGATGATATTGATCTCCACGGAGTTGATGCGGTTGAGAATCGAGTACTGAGTAGTCGTCTTCCCTGAACCCGTGGGACCCGTGGATAGGATCATGCCGTTCGGCTGGTGGATCAATTGCTCGAGTGGGGCGAGCATCGTTGGGTCGAAGCCCAGGGCCTCGAGCCCGATCTGTACCGAAGTCTTGTCCAGAATACGCATAACGAACTTCTCGCCCAGTGTCGTGGGGATGACGGAAGCTCGCAGGTCGTAGTCACCGTCGGCGTGGCGCACATGGATGCGACCGTCCTGAGGAACACGGCGCTCAGCGATGTTCATGTCCGACATGATCTTGAAGCGGGAGATGAGCGGCGCGTGCACGTACTTCGGGACCTGCATGACTTCGTGCAGCACACCATCAATGCGATAGCGAATTCGGACGCGGTCGCGGTAGGGCTCGATGTGGATGTCGCTGGCCCGTTCCTGAATGGCGCGCTGGAGGACAACCTTCGCGATTTTGATAATCGGCGCCTCGTCAGTGATGTCGCCGATCTTGTCGGTGGTTACGCGCGTCTCATCACGTTCGTATGTATCCTCGGTGCCCAGCGAGCCGGAGGCCTTGACTTCCTCGGCCAAGGCTGAGAGCTCCGCCCCGCCGAGACCCTCGTCGGACGCTCCCGCCGCCGGGGCGCCGCCCCCGGCTGCGCCACCTCCGCCCCCCTGCTGAAAGGCTCTGGTGATGGCCTTCTCGATCGCCTCGGGGTCGGCCAACACCGGCTCAATGGCCTGCTGCAGATGCATCTTGAGGTCATCGGCCGCGATGACGTCCCCGGGCTCAGCCATCGCCACACGAATGCAGCCGTCACCTCGCGCGATAGGCAGAGCATTGTGGCGTTTGGCCACATCCTCCGGCACCAGCGTGGAGACCTTGCTGTCCGCACTTTCTTCGATCAGGTCGAAGAAGGGTACCTTGAGTTGCTGGGCCAGTGTCTCAAAAAAAGCGCTGCGCTCAACGTGCCCCAGGTCGATGAGAATCTCACCGATCATCTGGGTCGACTGCTGTTGAGTCTCCAGCGCCTGATCGAGTTGGGCCTCGGTGAGAAGACCTTTCTCGACGAGCATCTGCCCAATCCGCTTGCGTCCGCCGGGCCTACGCATGGCAATAGCACCTCTCAATGTCGACCAGGGAGGGGATCCCGATCACGGCTGTGATCTCCAGGTACTGGCAGGTGCAACAATTATATGCGACCATCTCGGGGCAAGTCAAACACAAGCACCCGCCCCGCGCACATGTCTCTCCATACAGGCGCGCCGCCATATCGTGTCTCACTGCTTGTCCGGCCGCTCCCGCTCCTGGAGTGCGACAAGCAGCGCGTCCTTCATCACATCCACCGGCGCGGCCATGCCCGTCCACCGTTCAAGAGCGATGGCTCCCTGGTACACGAGCATTCCGGTGCCGCCGAGCGGGCGCGCGTTCCTGGCGCGCGCGAGCTTCAGAAGACTGGTTTCACGCGGCGTGTACACGAGATCGCACACGCACTGGCCCTCCCGGAGCCAGTCCCCCGGAATGACGGCCGGGGCATCCACATCCGGGTACATGCCGCAGGGAGTGCTATCGACGATGATGTCGGCTTCGCGGATTGCGGCCTCGGCCTCCGCAGAATTCAGGGCGACCGCGCTCACATCAACGGGCACGTGTTCTCGGACCAGATCAGCCACTTCCAGGCCCCGTTGCACGGTGCGGTTGACGATCGTCAGAGCGCTGACGCCGTCACGAGCAAGAGCATACGCCACGGCACGGCCCGAGCCTCCAGCGCCGATCAAGGCCGCGCGCTTGCCCTCGACGGTCTCGCCGCTCTCGCGTAGCGCCCGGAGGAAACCATCGCCATCTGTGTTATATCCGAACAGGAAGCCGTCCTTGTTCCAGATCGTGTTCACGGCCCCCAGTGCCCGGGCAGTCTCCCCCAGTTCGTCCACCAACTCCGCAACGCCCTGCTTGTGCGGCACGGTCACGTTCAGACCCGTGATGCCCAGCGCCCGCATACCATCAAGGGCCTCCTCAAGACGCGTCGGCGAGACCTCATAGGGCACGTAGATCCAGTTGAGCCCGAGGGCGCTGATCGCCGCGTTCTGCATGGCCGGGGACAGACTGTGTCGGACCGGCCACCCGATCACACCCACCACCCGTGTCTCCCCGTCGAGCTCGACGATACTGCGCATTAGTCTTCCCACCCTTCGGGAATGAGGCCGGCTTTCCTGAAGCGGGGCATGAGCAGATGCTCCATGAACCGTGCGGGCTTCGTGCCGAAGAACTCATTCGAGGCCATCGGCTTCACCCACACCGTGAACAAGCCCAGCCGGTTGCCTCCCCACACGTCGGTCATGATCTGATCGCCAATCATCACCGCATGGGCCGGCTGCACATCAATCTGCTTGAGCGCCGTCATGATCGCCCCGGCGAAGGGCTTGCGTCCCAGTCCCCAGCGCCCCACTGCCGGGATACCGAAACGCTCCGCGATTCGGTTGAGCCGCTCGGGGTGAATGCTGTTGGAGACGAGGCAGACCTTGAATCTCTCGGTGGCCGCCCGAACCCACGCGTCGCGGTCCTCGGGAATCTCTTCGCTGTGCCAGCGACAGACCGTGTTGTCAAGGTCAAGCAAGATGGCTTGCACGCCACGCGCGGCCAGGTCGTCCAGTTGCAGGTCGGTGAGGTCGGCGATGATGAGGTCGGGTGTGAGGTTCCGCAGGGCCATCCTCCCTCTCGGGCCTTACCGGCCGCGGATTGTGTCGATGGCGTTCTGGTGCTCACCGAAGGACCGCGAGAACGTATGGGTGCCGTCGCCCTTCGAGACGAAGTACAACGCGTCCGTGGCTTGAGGCCGCAGGGCAGCCATCAGCGATGCCATCCCAGGGCTGCAGATCGGGCCCGGCGGCAACCCCTTGTGCATGTAGGTGTTGTAGGGAGACTTGATCGCCAAGTCTGCGTAGAGAAGCCGCTCCTTGTGCTCCGGAAGGGCGTACTGTACCGTCGCGCAGGACTCCAGCTTCATCCCGATCGCTAAGCGATTGAGGAAAACCTGCGCGACAAGCGGGCGCTCCGGGTCCACGGCAGCTTCACGCTCAACGATCGACGCCAGCGTCACGATCTCGTGCAGCGACCGACCATTTCGACCGATCTCATCCGTATACCTGCCTGCGAAGCGATCCGAAAACTCGGATAGGAGCCGGGAGACGACATCCGCCGCCGTGGCGTCCGCCTCGAACCAGTAGGTCGCGGGGAACAGATAGCCCTCCACGGTCGGCGTGGGCAGGTCCAGGCCGGTCACGCGCTTGACGAGTGCAGGCGTCGCCGCGGCCTTGATCTCCGCCGCCGTGGGCAGCCACTGTTTGCCGTCGACCTTGCCGGCCTTCTCGATGCGCTGCCCCGTCTGCGCCACGGTCAGCCCCTCGGGGATCGTCACCTTGATCCGGAAAGTCTCGTGGTCGACGATCTGCCGCGCGATGTCTTCCGCACTGCTCCCGGCCTCGAGCTTGTACAGTCCGGGCTTGAGGGCTGTCTGCCACTCCCGCCGGCGCAGCAGCGCGCGGAAGGCCCGGGCGCTGCGGATGAGGCCCTTGCTCTCCAGGTCTCGAGCGACACTCCCACCTGAGGCGCCCTTCTCGACGCCGAACAAGACATACGCGTCGCCGGGCCAGGTCTCAGGGGGCTGAAGCAGGCGCTTCTGCATCCCGGGGAGCACCAGAGCCACGCCCCCGGCGGCCAGCAGCAATAACAGAACGAGGACAGTCAGGATTCGCTTCATTGAGATTGCGGCTCACCGCTGTCACGTGTGTTGGCCTGAGAGTCCAGGTAGCTTTGCAGGATGACCGCGGCGGCTACCTGGTCGATCTTCTCGCGCCTGCCTTCGCGCGACATGTTGGCCTGGATCAGGACGCGCTCGGCGATCGCCGTGGTCATGCGCTCATCCCATAGAACGACCGGAACGTCAGCATGTTCCACGAGGAGATCGACGAAGGCCTGCACGTGCTCAGCCGCCAGCTCTCGACGACCGCGCAGGCTGATGGGCATCCCAACCACAATTCGCTCAGCCCCATGCAGCCGGGCAAGATCGACAAGCCGGCGTGCATCCTCGTCAGGATCGTCGCTCCGGGTGATGACCTGTAGCGGCGACGCGACCGTGCCGAGAGGATCGCTCCCCGCCACGCCAACTCGGACTGTCCCAACATCGAAAGCGATAATCTTCATGCGGATCGGGATACAAACGGGCCTCGGGGTTGTGTTGAAGAATTCACTTGGGTAGCTGTGGGGTGGAGAGACCCGTGTCGGGTCTCTATGACCGGGGCCCCACAGGCCCATACGGCGATCCTGGGGCGTCCGTGGGGCCCCGCCGATTGAACGACATCGGCACCCCACGGCTATCTGGCCTTTTTCAACGCAACCTCGGGCGGGTTGCCCCGGCCCAAGGCCATGGATTCGGGCCGCTCCAGCGCGTCGTCCGGACCCTGTCGCGCGCGGCACAGTCGCCCGGGCCGATGTCGCGGAGCAGCGTCCGGTGTTCTTGTTGCGCCGAGGGTGCGTCAGGACAACTGCTCTTCCAAAGCCGCCGCCGCCTGCGCCAGCGCGTCGTCGAGCTTTGCGGGATCCTTGCCGCCCGCTTTCGCGAAGTTCGGCCGGCCGCCGCCGCCGCCGTCACAAGCCTGGGCAACCGCCTTGATCAGGTTCCCCGCGTGGGCGCCCCGTTCGAGGAGCGCCGGGGTCACCTTGCAGACGAGGTTGACCTTGTCTCCCTGCGCCGAGCCCAGGACGGCCACCGCATCACTGAGCTTGTCCGTGATCTTGTCCGCCAGGGCCGACAGGGCGTCGTGGTCCGCATTCGGCACGCTGGCGGTCACCAGGAGGGCACCGTTGACTTCCTGAGCCGACGCGAGCAAGTCGTCCAGATTCGTGGACGCCGACATTTCCCGCGCGGCCTTCACCTCGTCCTGCAGCGACTTGATCCGGTCATGCAGCGCCCCCACACGCTCGGCCACTTCGCCGGGCTTGCAGTTGAGGGATGCCGCGACGTCACTCAGGCTGCTCTCCACCTGGCGGAAGTACTGGATGGCGCTGCGTCCCGCCACGGCCTCGATCCGGCGAATACCCGCGGCCACACTGCTCTCGTGCAGAATGTGGAACGCGCCAATCTCGCCGGTGTTCGTGCAGTGGGTTCCGCCGCAGAGCTCCATGCTGATCTCGCCCACGGACACAGTGCGGACGACGTCGCCATACTTCTCGCCGAACAGCGCGATGGCTCCCGCCTCGCGGGCCTCGCCGATCCCCATCTCAGCGGAGCACACGGATGATCCACTCGGACACGAGGTCCTCAACAGCCCGCAGTTCGTCGGACGTCAGCGCCTCATGATGTGAGAAGTCGAATCGCAGCCGGTCGGGGGCCACGAGGGAACCCGACTGGGCTACATGGTCGCCCAGCACCTGTCTCAAGGCCGCCTGTAGCAAATGCGTCGCGGTGTGATTGCGGCGGATGTCCGCCCGGCGCTGAACATCGATGCGGGCCTTCACTGCGTCCCCCGTGCTGAGTTGACCGCCGACCACTTTCCCCACGTGCAGGACTGAATCGCCGAGGGGCAGCGCGTTGGTCACCTCGAAGCGCACGTCACCGGCCAGCAACTCGCCGCTGTCACCTGTCTGCCCGCCGCGTTCCGCGTAAAAAGGTGTCCGGTCGAGGACGATCCCGACTTCCTCGCCGTCCACCGCCGTCTCGATCACTTCGTCACCCTTCACGATGAGGGTGACC
>JALGSS010000285.1 GCA_029821745.1 Candidatus Zipacnadia bacterium | reverse complement strand
GCCTCGAAGAACGCAGCCTGCGGCTTCACGATGGGGGCGAGGCCCGCCGTCGCGTCGATGATCTCGCAGCAGAATCGGCGGTAGCTGTCGGCGGCCGGCTCCGGGCCTGCCTGCGCCTGGACCCTCAACTCGCCCGGCAGCGACTCAACCCGTGGGTCGAGGCCGACGCAGACGCGGCTATTCGTCGAAAGGATCGCTGAAACGAGCCGGTCCGCGAAGCTATGCATAGGAAACCTACCACGCGGTCACTCAAAAATCTACCGTAAAGGCGATTATACAGGGACGCGCGACCGACTGTCAAAATCGATGCCCGGCGCGAAATTGACGCGTAGAACAGCCGTGTGCTACACTCGAAAGTGTCTTGGAATCTCGCACTGACGGCCATCAAAACGGTGGTGGTGTGCGCCATGAAACGTCCCGTCTTCTACGCGCTTGTCCTCCTGATCCTTGTCGCTCTGGTTGTTCCCTCACTTGCCCAGTTGCCGCCGCCTCCGGCACCGGCGACTCCGGGCCCCGTAGCTCCCGGCCCTGCAGCACCCGCGGCCGGTCCGACAGCGCCTCCGCCACCTGCACAGCCTGGTGCTCCGGGCTTCCCGCCACCTGCGGGACAGATCGCCGGCGTCGCGCCGGTGTGGGAGGACACAAAGGTCCTGCATCTCGCCTCTGTCCTTCAGCTCTCACAGACGCAGGCTCAGCAGATCGCGCAGGTGCTTGATGCCCTTCAGCAGCAGATCAGCCAGAGCAAGACCGTGCGCCGGCAGCTCTGGCAGGCGAACTGGGAGAGCATCAGCACTGTCGTCAACGCCTGGATCGCGGACCAGCAGCCTGACCCCCAGGTGAAAACCCAGGCCGATACGGCTGCCCAGCAGGCGCAGGCCCAGGATGATGCACTCGCGGCGGCGATCGACACCGCGGCTGCCCAGGTCCGCAGTTTGCTCAGCGATCAGCAGGACGGCCTCATCGAGACCATGGACGACGCCGAGGTCCGCGAGGAACGGATGGCCCTGTTCGGAGGCCACGCGAGTCTGGCCGACTACGTCGTGGCTGAACTTGACGCTCAGCGCTCGCTGATGATGGACGAATACGAGTTGATCCGCGTCGGCGCGGCCGCTGAAGTCGCCCGCAAGATCGTCGACCCCAGGTCCAACGACTACCCCGTGGTCGAGGACGCCGTCTTGCGGTTGTTTGATCAGGTCAACGACGTGTCGGACCAGGACTACGCAGCGGCGCGCACCGGCCTTGCCGACCAGATCCGCACCTACCTCAACCTGCCGCCGGATGACGCCGCGCTGCCTGTGAAGTATGGCGAGTTCATCGACTGGGTCAAGAGCCCGAGAACCCCGAAGTACCTGAAGATATATGGTACGGTCGCCCAGCCACTTCCGGCCGAGGCACCCGCGCCCGAGGATGAGCTCGGGAAGGCGTTGAAGAGCGCGCAGATCGTCTCGCTGATCAATGACTTGCAGTTCACGGTGCCGCAGTTGCGCCAGCTTCTCTCGCTCGCCACCGAGGCCCAGACCGATCGGAACACATCGGAAACCAACGAAGCCCAGATCATCGCGTCGGCCACGCCCCCGCTGACGACTCTCCTCGGGACTCTCATCGCGGCCCGCCCGATGGATGAGCAGGCGGCTTGGTTCCTCTCGGACACTGAGAGGAAGCTGCAGGAGAACGAGGACGAGCTGACGCAGGTGATGATCGAGCACGTCGACGCGGCGGCGCGGATCATGACCCCGGCTCAGGCCCAGTACGTGGATTGGCGAGTGCCTCCTGCCGTGGTGGCCGCAAGGAGCGCGAAGAACCGGGCGGAGGAGCGCGTCCGCCAATCCGAGGTCATGCGCGACGCGGTCGAGTTCGTGGACTCCATCCGCAATATCAACCGCACCTGGTTCTTCCGCGCCCGGTATGACAAAGTGGGCGAATTCCTCGAGGAATACATACAGCCCGGCACCCAGGAGTTCCTCGACGCGCAAGAAGGAATCGTGCAGGAGATCACCAGCGTCTTCCGCATGGCCACTGAGAAATGGGAGCCGATCAAGCCCGCCGTCATGACCCGCATCCTCGAGCACATGGGCCAGTTCCGCGAGACGACGTGGGAGCCCAGCGACCTGCCTCTCGATTGGTACGCCATCCAGGATGTGCTGCTATCGGCAGAGACGTCGAGCGCCCTGGACCAGATGCTGCGACCTGCCGCGACGACCGCCCCAGTAGGCACACAGTAGTCTTGCAGGGGGAGCGCGACCATGGCCGAATCGCCGAACATCCTCTGGATCTGCACGGACCAGCAGCGGTTCGACACGATCCACGCCCTCGGGAACGAGTGCATCCGCACGCCCAACATCGATGGCCTGATAGCCGAGGGAGTAGCCTTCACCCGGTGCTACTCCCAGAGCCCTGTCTGCACGCCAAGCCGGGCGGCGTTCCTGACCGGACGCTACCCTCGGACGACCCGTTGCCGGCAGAATGGGCAGAAGATACCCGACGACGAGGTCCTCGTGACGCGGATGCTGGCCGACGTCGGCTACGACTGCGGCCTTGCCGGGAAGCTACACCTGTCAGCCTGCGAGCCTCGCGTCTGCGACTACGAGGAGCGCATCGACGACGGCTACCGGGTCTTTCACTGGAGTCATCATCCGAACCCCGACTGGGAGGCCAACGCGTACATCCAGTGGCTTGAGGGCAAGGGCCAATCCTGGGATGACCTGTACCACCCACAACGCGGGCACTTCGAAACATGGGCGGGCGTTCCCGCGGAGTATCACCAGACCACGTGGTGCGCCGAGAAGGCCGTCGAGTTCATGAACGAGGATCGCGACGGCCCGTGGCTCTTCTCCCTCAACTGCTTTGACCCGCATCACCCTTTCGACCCGCCGCAGGAGTACCTGGACCGGTACGACCCCGACGACATGCCGATGCCCCTGTGGCAGCCCGGCGAACTGGACAACAAGCCCAGCTTCCAGCAGATCGACCACCGGGGCGCATACGGGGGCAAGGGGATCACGCCGACGCGCCTGACCGACCGGGAGCAGCGCGAGATCGTCGCGGCCTACTACGCGATGGTCGAGCTCATCGACGACCAGGTGGGACGCCTGCTGCGGGCGCTGGAGGACTCCGGGCAGCGCGAGAATACAATCGTCATCTTCACCAGTGATCACGGGGAGATGCTGGGTGACCACGGGATCTTGCTCAAGGGCCCGCATTTCTACGAGGGCGCCGTGCACGTGCCCCTCGTGGTCTCCTGGCCCGGACACGCGCAGGCAGGCCTGCAATCCGACGCGTTGGTGGAGCTGGTTGACCTTGCGCCGACACTGCTTGATGCCTGCGGGATGGATCTACCGACGCGCATGCAGGGCCGGTCATTGCTCGACATCTGCACCGGCGGGGCCGACCCGCACAGCCACAAGGACAGCGTGTACTGCGAGTACTACAACGCGATGCCGGGACATGGACGGGCCGCTCAGGCCACCATGCTCTTCGACGGCCGTTACAAGCTCGTCGCGTTCCACGGCACCGATCAGGGCGAGCTGTACGACCTTGAGACCGACCCACACGAGTTCAACAATCTCTGGGAGCAGCCCGCGCATCGTGACCTGCAGCTTGGGCTGCTCAAACGCTGCTTTGACGCCAGCGTCTTCACCACCGATCCTGAGCCGCCTCGGATCGGGCGCTGGTAAGAGACAACCACGGAGGGAACTCACTGCCCATGTCCTTGATGAACGCAACCATCGATGAGATACGGGGCCGCTTGAGGGCCATCATCGTCGAGCGTTGTCTTGCCTTTGGCGATTTCAGGCTCGCGTCCGGAAAGCGCAGCCACTATTTCATCGACGGGAAGCAGGCCTCCCTCGACGGCGAGGGCTTGTATTGCCTCGCGCGGCTGATTCTCGAGGAGATCAAGGACGACGCCGTCGACGCGGTCGGAGGGATGACCCTCGGCGCGGACCCCATCGTCGGCGGGACCATCGCGGTCGCCGGCTCCATGGGCATGCCCCTGCGCGGGTTCATCGTCCGCAAGGAGCGTAAGGAGCGGGGCATGGGCGATCAGGTCGCGGGCCCCTTGCGGGATGGCGACAGGATCGTCATGCTCGAAGACACAATCACCACCGGGGGCATGACCCTCAAGGCAATCGAGGCGGTGGAGCGCGAACGCAACGCAGACATCGTCAAGATCATCACCATGGTCGACCGGCTGCAGGGCGCCCGCGAGAACATCGAGGAAGAGGGGTTCGACCTGGTCTCGCTGTTCACCATCAAGGACCTCGGCGTGGACCCGAAGGGAGAGCCGGAGGGCGGTTCCTGAGCCCGCGGGGTTCCGGCGCAGAGCATTCGCGAAACTGTAGGAGCGCACTCCGTGCGCGACGCCGTTGCCGTGTGCTTGGGTTGTGTTGAAAAAGGGCAATCATGGGCACGGGGTGTCTCACAGCGCGTCGTGACCGACGCGCTACATGGGCCCCACGGATGCACTCAGGATGGCCCCGCAGCTAGCCAAGGGGTTCCCCAACCCATCTCGGCTACCCGTCCCATCCCAGGTTCTCCCGCGCCGCCTGGGCGATGGCCGCAAGATTTCCGGGCAGGTCCAGCTCTCGGTCCGTGGCCTCATGCAGCAGGCAACTGTCGTACCCGATCTCGTCCAGCGCCGCAACGAACCCCGGCCAGTCGATGACGCCCCGTCCGGGCACCCAATGCCGCTCATCAACACCGTCATGGTCCGAGACGTGCAGCGTGACGATGCGGTCACCCAGCGCGCGGACCGACTCACGCACGTCCTCGTACAGTGTCAGATGGTTCACGTCATAGCACACGCGCAGATCACCGTCGACGATGTCCAAAAGCCACCGCATTTCCGCCGATCTGTTCGCCAGGCACGTGCGGGGCAGCGTCTCCAAGGCCAGCGTGAGCCCGCGCTGGGATGCGCGCTTGCACAGTTCGTTGAGGCTGCGCACGCATTGCACCTTGCGGCCCTCGCGCCCTTCGTCCTCGATCGGCTCGCGGCTGCCGTGGATGACGACGATCCCGGCGCCAAGCTCGACGGCCACGTCGAAGGCTCGCATCACATTGTCCAAAGATTGCCGGCGGGCCGCCTCGTCCTCCTCAGATATGTCGGTGGTCCCGAAGGGTGCGTGCACACTGCGCACGTGGATGCCGTGCTCCCCGGCCGATTGCTTCACCCGGGCGATGTGTCCGTCATCCCGGTAACGGTCTTCGACGCAGAGATACTCGATGGTACGAATCGGCGAGTCGGCCAGCACGGCGAACGCGCTTTCGGGCCAATCGGCCTCGATCACGTTTCCGAGTAGGGAAGTGCTGACGCCCAGTGTCCTGCTGAATGCCATGATTGCGGACGACCTTTCGGCGGGACAACGCCGCGCTCCCTGCGACGATGATCGGCGACGGAGGCAACCGGCTTTGCGTCCCGGAACTAGAAGCGATGACCCGACCATTAGAACTTGTGACCGACTACGCCGTCAAGGCAATATTCGAACCAACTGCAAGGTGGGTGTTACCGATGTCTGGGTTCTTACTACGTGCGCGCGGGCGTCTCATGCTATCGCTCATCCTGGCGACGGGACTTGTCGCGGGTGCCTGGGCCCAAGAGCCTGCGGTGCCGAGCTCGGCTCCGGCAGCGCCGGGTCTTGCCTCCGCGAAAGCCCTCAGCCAGGCCTTCGCAGATGTCGCGAAGGCGATCACACCCGCAGTGGTCAACATCTCCTCCACCCGCGTGGAGCGATCGCGTTCGTTCCCGACTTCACCCTTATTCCGCCGCTTCTTCCCGGAGTTTGAGGACCTCCTTGTCGATCCGACGCGTGAGATCCGCAGCCTGGGCTCGGGGGTCATCATCCGCCCCGACGGGTACATCGCAACCAACTGGCATGTGGTCCAGGGCGCCCAGGAAATCACCGTCACCCTCTCGGACGATCGCGATTTCCCGGCGAAGATCGTCGGCCAGGACAGCCTCACGGACCTCGCGGTCATCAAGGTCGAGAGCGCCAACCTGCCCGTGGCCCAGTTCGGCGATTCAACGAAACTGCAGGTGGGTGAGTGGGTGATCGCCGTCGGCTCGCCCCTCGGGCTCGCGCAGACAGTCACCGCGGGCATCGTCAGCGCGGTCGGCCGCAAGAACCTGGGCATCCAGGGCCTGGAGGACTTCATCCAGACCGACGCGGCAATCAACCCCGGCAATAGCGGCGGCGC
>JALGSS010000284.1 GCA_029821745.1 Candidatus Zipacnadia bacterium | reverse complement strand
CGCCATTTCAGGGCCGTATGCTCCCCGGTGCGCTTTGTGGAGACAAGTCCCGCTTCACTCGGCGGCTTCCTCCGTGCCCGCGACCTTTACCGGTTCCGTATCCAGCGGCGTGAGTTGCTTCAGGTCGCTCCCATCTCGTTTCGAGGTCCAGATCAGGCGTCTCGACGGGTGCTCCTGACTGTAGTCCCACCAGCGCGAGGCGAAGGCCATCGTCTCGCCTCCCGGCGCGAAGCAGCAGTCCTCGGGCTCCACGACGAATGGCTTCTCGATTGACGAAACGAATGGCGTCGGCGGTCGCCACTTCGTGGCCTCACCCGTTAGTGGGTCCGCGATCAGGAGGCCCTCGTTCGCGACCGTTCCGGTGATGAGTTTCCCGCCGCCCGCCGGGGTCACGGTCCTGCCGAAGGCCAGGTACTTGACCACCATCTCCGGCTCCGCGTCGGGACTGATCGGCGACAGCTTCCACAGCGAGTACGGGTTCCTATTCCGCTCCTGGTCCCGCGACGGGCTCATGTCCGTGTTCTCCCTGCTGATGAACAGGAGCGCGCCGTCGTCAGCCACAGACATGCCCCCGTAGGAGCCGTTTGGCCCGCAGGTCTTCGGGAGTTCCACCGCGGCCTCGGGGTTCGAGGGATCCATCAGCAGCAGCCTGGACAGATTGCCGTACTTGCACACGTGCACCACGAGCTTGCCGTCCGGCAACCACACGTGCTGCAGCGGAACCCACAGCTTCTCCGTGGGGAGCGTCGTCTCGTTGCCGCCTTCCGCGTCGAAGACCACGAGCTCTCCTTTGCGGATGCACGAGATCCGCCGGCCGTCCTGCGACCACTGGGGCAGCACCGCGTTGTAGGGCATGACACACGTCAAGCCGGTGCCATCGGCGTTGATGACGAAGAGGCTGGGGTTCGGATTGAGATACGCGGGCCAGCCGTCGCGCGCGCGGGTCGAGCGGAACAGCACCCGGGCGCCGTCCGGGGAGTACAGCGGCTCGGAGTCCTTGAACGCGACGGAGGGGGCGCCGTAGGAATTGCTCGGGTAGCGGGGGCCGCCGGCCTTGCGGTACCTGTGCCACAACTCCTTGGTGCATTTGCTCGACTCGCCGCTGATGACTTCCTCGGTATTGGCGTCGATGACCCAGCGGTAGGCCATTCCCATCGTCTTCAGTCGCGAGGTCTTCCGCCTTATCTCACCCCACACGGACCACACGTTCCGCTGCACGCCGTCGATGGCGGACACCTTGTGCTCGACATCGAACCAGAATAGCGGGATGTAATCGTCCCACGGGATGGCGTCCGTCGCGATCTGTATCGCGCGCTCTTTGGTGACCGTGCCCGGCAGGTCGAGGGCCGCGTCGAGCGGCACGTGCTTGCGGCGGAAGTGCACCACCTTTTGGTCATACACGCGCACGCCCACCTCGGCATAGGTCGGCGCTTCCACGCCCTCCACGAGCCGCTGGAGACGCACGAGCCAGGCACCCAGCGGCGTGACCTTCTCGTCGACGGTTTCTCTGACCTCGCCGCCGTCGGCGAGCAGCTCCGGCAGGTGGCGGCTGCAGAAATCCCGCGCGATAGCGATGGCTGCGTCGGGCTCCATCACATCCATCGGCACGGGCGGCTCGGGCATGGCGGCCGTGAAGCCGACGACGGTCTCCGTCGCCGGATCGATGACTCCATAGCCGATCCTGTTTGTGATCGGGGCTGTGAACCCGAAGCCCGTAATGCCGGGCCACGCGGGATCCTTGCGGAGGCCACGTTCCCTCAGTCTATCGGGCAGCGTGACATCAGGCGTTGCCTCATCGGCGAGAAGAACCTGCACGGCCTCCCGATACGGCTCGAAATCCATCTCCGCAGCGAAGCTGCAGATAGAGGCAACCACGGCAAGCAAGACCGCTATTGTTCGGGTCATCTATTCTTGCTCCTTCTTCGCAGCGCCGGCTTTCGGCCCCTCAGGCACCGACGCCGGATTCACTCAGTCAAGCTTGATTGCGTCCATACGAATATCGATGAGATGACTGGCGTTGATTGATGGCACCACGATGCGAGCGATGCGTCCATCATCATCCCGCACGACGCCCATGAAGCCCTTGCCCGCGTGGAACCGCGCTACCTCTCGCTGCTTCGGGATGCTCACGAAGGCGAGCGTCTCGTGGACGCCCTTGCAGGACAGAACCACGATCCGCCTTACCGGGTCGATCACGAGATCGTTCATTCCACCAATCTCCACCCGAAACGTCTCGTCGAGTTCGTCGGTTACAGTGTCCAGCCGGAACAGGCCCCCGCCTGATTGGGTAGCGACATACACGTACCTGTCACCGTCCCAGGATATGGCTCTGAGGCTGTGTCCGGGCACGGGCACGGATTTCACGAGTTCCATGGTCTGCAGGTCTATGATGTCAATGGCAGCGGGCACATAACGCCATCCGTCTCCTCCTCGCGCGGGTTCCGGCCCCGTTGCCACGTAGAGCGTGCCTCTTACATCGACCGCCCGAGCTCCGAGACGCGACAGAGCAACCGTGCCGGTGCGGCGCCTCGTGCGTAGGTCCACGACCTCCACCTCAGGCTTCACGTCTGACACGGCGATCAATCTGTCACCGGCGACTGTGAGTATGGCCGGTCCGGAGAGGAGATCGATCCGCCCGGTCCGCTCGCCTGTGCGGTCGTCAAAGACGAGCACTCGTGCAGACTCGGTGCCTGCATAGACCACCCCCCGTTGTGGATCGTGCGCAAGAGAGCCGATCCGTTCCTCGGTCTCCACGAACTCCACGGGGTCTTGCCGGCCGTTGATGATCATAATGCCGGGAGGGCCGTGAAGGGACGTCCACACTGCGTCCCGAACGCTCAAGCACGCACCCGGGAAGCAGCGGTCAGGCAGCAGCCATGCATCTGCGCGGACGGTGCTTCGCACATCAAGGGGCGTGTCGGCCCGCGCAGTGCAAGCAACACCGGCAGCCAGAAGCAGGCAGCACACCAGATGCAACCTAGTAGCTTTCATGATGGTCATCCCACCAGAGTAGAGTCCGAGAATGCCAGTAGTATGTGCTGTTGTCCATGGCACACCAATCCATGTCAACGCCTTGGCTGTTGTGAGCTTCCCGCCACGCCTCAATCGCGTTACTGCCTGTGAAGCGGGACGTGAACCCCTGCGCGATCTTCTTAGTGAGCCAGTCAGGGGGACCGTCGGCGGGGGCGTAGTGGTGGTAGCCACAGAGAGCGTCCAACGGACCACCGGGAGTGCGGCCTGCGATGCAGTGGTTCGCCCACTCAAGGCCAGGGCTGGCGTGGTGACCCGTCTTGTCCCTGATGTTCAGGACGCTGCACGCGGAGATTATGAACACATCGAGGTCGGTCTGCCAGTTCACGGCAGGATTTATGTCAGCATAGCCAACGCCTCCTCCGGGAGGGGCAGTGTCCGGTAGTTGGGGGGAGGCGAATATCTTCCCCGTGGCAGCCCAGCCGTGGCCCGAGAAGTACAGCAGGTCCGCTTGGTTGTTGGCGGCTATCACGTCCTTCGCTTTCCTGTTTGCCAGGGACTCAACGTACACCTTCTCGATCCCCGCACGCTGAAGGTACTCGAGATTCGCCCAGAGGGTTGTCTGGTCCTCGTTCTCATACGCGCGACCGTACCCACGCACGTGTCCGTAGCTGATGCCGTTCGAGTCCGAGGGATCACTATTGTCATGCGTTGTATACTCGTCCACGTCTTCGTCGCTCTGGCTCACGCCGATGATGTGGGCCGAGGAGTCCGTCGCGGGCCCGATTGTCGGCTCAGAGCCTAGTTGAGGGAAGTACCTATAGGTCCCGTTGCCGTCGGGGCCGGACTGACGCCAGAGACTCATCACGAACCCTTTCTGGTCTGTCGCGCCCGTCCTGATTCTCACACGCGTGGAGTTGGGCACGCGCCCGTCGTCTGCGAGCGACCGCAACTCGATCATTGGGTACAGCTTGTTTCCGTTGCGGCGTATACTGCTCTGCCAGTCCTTTATTGTCGTGTAGCTGCCAGACGTCATCCAGTGGACCCCATCATCAAGTATCTCAGTCAGGCCTGCTTGCTTATTCGCCACCAGCATCCTCGGCCTGTCATGCGTCCGTCGGTGCGGGGAGTGGAGCCCGCACTCATCCGCACCGATCCATAGAGCGCGCCAGGTTTCGTCCGGGGTCGCCGTCGGGAACTGGTAGACGGGTATCCAATCCGCCACGCCGTCCTCGTCCTCATCTACGCCTTCGTGAGTCACGCCCACCTGTGTGGGTACGGGCACTGTCGCGCGTTCGGACAGCTCCGGGTCCACGGTCACCACGTTCATCTCATAGGCGTCCGCATTGCCCTGGTCATTGAGCGCATACGTCACCCTCAACTCCAGCGGCCCGTCGTTGACGCTCATGAACCTCGCGTCGTGGGACTCCGTTGGCACCCACAGGCAGTAGTCCTCCTTCAGCGCGTATCGGTCAATCTGCGTGCCGCCCTGGGACGGCGGGTTGGCCGTCTCATATTCACAAACAACGATGTCATACGTGTAGGTCCCCCATTCATGGACTTCGGGGTCAAGGTGCCCCGCTGTCGCGGGGTCGGCGAGGGGGATCGTGACCGACTTGGTCGTACTCCCTTCGCTGTCCACGAGCATGGTGGCGGCCCAGTACTCGCCGGACCATGTCTCCCCACCGCTGGTGGTGCGGTAGTAGACGATGCACTCATACTTGTGCGGAGTGGCGTCGCGGATCGTGAAAGTGATGTGGGGCTCCGACAGGGACGCGTCTCCATCCGGGTCCCACTTGAAGTAGTCGATGGTGCCATTGGAGGCCGTAGCATCGGCAATGTACACCCCGTCTCCGGACTTCTCTCCGATGTAGACATTCTCGACACCGGGCTCCAGATCGAGTGGCCCGCAGTCGGCATCATTGGTCCAGCCGACATCGACGACCCACTCCTGGAACTCGACCTTCTCCGTCGTGCTGACGGTGTGTCGCCCATTGCCACGAGTGGGCGCGGTCGTTGTGTGCCAGGTGGTGAGATACCGGTAGAGGAGCGGATCGGCTCCGTTCTTGTTGTCCGTCGCCGCCGGGCCGACGGTCGCGCCGTTCCAGGCGGTACCGTCATACACTTGCCAGCCGGCCGCACTGGTCAGGTCGATGGTGGTGTCATGATCGACCACGGTGCCCGCGGCGTAGTCTCCGTACTCATCGTGTACGCGAAGGGTAACGGTGGTAGTGCCTCCCTTAACCCGTTCCCCGGGGGCGATCTTGAGATGGAGCGCCGGGTAGACGGTGCCGCCAATGGCGTCGTCGTCGGTGATGTCCAGTTGGCCTGCCGCATCACTGTAGAGCTTCAGATGGGCCTCTGAGTCGCCTTCGCGCGGCAGGACGGTGAGTTCAGCGGTCGCCTCGAACGACCAGTCCATCGGGTACCACGGCATCCAGTAGCCGTAGTCCCACCAGTACCAGGGGTCGTACCACCAGTCCCAGGTGTCGGTGCCGACATTGCAGTGGTATGTGATTGTGCGATCACCGGTGGTGGTGCTCACCTGGGTGCCCTCGACCCACAGGGGATTGGGGGCCCAGACTGGGTACGTCCCCTGAGAAGGCGATCCCTTGGTTTCATCCTCCCAAAGCGAGAGCCCCGCGCTCGGAATGACGGTGACGTCGCCTTCAAGAAAGATAGGCGCGTACTGCGGCACGACGCGACAGCGGACAGTGGTCATGTCATTCTCGCCGTCCACAGGCGACTCACTCAGGTCTTGCACACCGCTGCTGTCGTCATCGTCACTGTTCACGTATATCTCGTCGCTTGCGAGCTCCAACTCGATCCCAACCACCCAGAGCCTTAGGTTCACGGAGCTCTCTCCGCAGTAGCACTTGATGTCGTATTTGTATGGTTTGTCCCTCGGTACCTGCCTCTGATCCTCTCGACCGTTCACGGGACCGCCGAAGTTCGGCTCCCAGCGGAGCAGTTGCTCGGGGATCGGGTCTTCGTAGTTCCACCACGGCTCGATGTGGGCAGTCACAGTAATGCCCACCTCGTCTTCGGGGTCTACCTTGGCGACCCCCACCCACGGGTCCATCATGTAGGCGTCGTCGTTCCAGCAATCCATGGTGATCGCGGCCACGCGGCAGACGAGAATTGTGACCGACTTGCTTTGCATGCCGAACTGAGCCGTGACCGTTTCTGCCCCGACCTGTGCCTTTGAGACCCTCCGTTGGAGAGGATTGTCGGCGACGGCCTCGCCACCGGTCCACATGATCGGGACATCCTCCGCGGCGAATACGTCCGGGATGAGCACGGCCGTTACCGTGACGTACTCGTCGGCAGCGACTCCTGTGGCGTAGCGATCGGTTTCCCCGATCCGATAGGCATTCTCCACCTCGAGATGGTCCAGGGATGCTACTACGACCTCGAAGTAGTCGAGATACGGGTTCTGACCGTTGCTGTCATAGCACGTGATATCCTTCACCAAGATGGTGATCGTGCCCAACTCGGACCCGGGGTAGTAAGTCCCCTCGCCGATGCCCTGGTAGTCCGTCGGGTTCGCCGTGGCGTCGACATGTCCGTAGAGCTCCGGTGTGGGAGCGGGCACGGTGTATCCGTCGACGTCCCGCACGTCAACGATAGTCCACTGGAGCGTGTGGCCTCGGACGACCGCCTCAGCAGGTCCGTAGAGCAGCGTCTCACTGAGCACGGTCCCGCCCATCATCTCTGGCGGGATGACCGCTATGCCGTCGGGATCCGGCACGGAGAACGGCAGCACACAGTTGACGTCGGTGGTCTCGGGATCGTCCCACTCGATCGAGGCCTCGACGGTGACGGTGCAGACCTTGTCGGAGGACGTGAGAATGACCGAGGCATGTCCCTGTTCGTTGGTCGTGGCCTGGGCCGCACTGAGGGTGGCTGGTTGGATCACGAAGTCCTGGTTCGTGATCTCGAATGTGACGGGAATGTAGGGGGCCGGATCGCCCAGACTGTTCTCGACTGTCGCAGTGACGGCGGTGTTGTGGGATCCGTTGAACTGGTGGCCCGCGCAGATCGTGCTGTAGGCTGTGACTTCTGTCAGATCAGCACCGTACACCTGGACCTCGATGCTGAAGACGAGCGGCGTATTGTCGGCGTTGTAGCAGTTCTGGTCCGTGACGCGGATGTGGATGGTGCCGCATAGGGTCCCGGACTGGTACGTGCCGGTGCCGACACCGTTCGCGTCGGTGGGATTGTCACCGACCGTCACCGAACCGTACTCCGGCCCGAAGGGCTGGACCGGCTGCCCCTGACTGTCGAAGACTTCGCTGATGGCCCACCCGAGACTGTGATCGGACGCCGCCCCGCC
>JALGSS010000283.1 GCA_029821745.1 Candidatus Zipacnadia bacterium | reverse complement strand
GGTGTTCGACGCGACCTTCGTGCGCAAGCCGATGGAGACCCTTGCCGCGCGCCTGCGGGAAGGCCAATACCCGCTTGTCGCGATCTCGACCCTCACCTCGATGCTCACCGACGCTCTGGCGATCGCTCGCCTTGTGAAGCAGGTCTCGCCCGAGACGCTCGTGGTCATGGGCGGCCCGCACCCGACGGTCGAGCCTGAGGGGACGGTGGCTCTGGAAGGCGTCGACGCGGTCAATGTCGGCGAGGGCGAGATTAGCCTGCCCGCGCTGGCGGACAACGACTTCGACTTCCACGGCCTGCCCGGGTTTGCGTACATGCAGGATGGGGAGTACGTGTCCAATGGCCGCGCACCCACGGTGGGGAGTCTGGACGACATCCCGTTCCCGGCCTGGGACCTACTGGACATGGACGAGTACCTGAAGGTCTTCTTCCAGCTCGATGCGGTGGCGATGAACCTGCGGGGGACATCAATCATCGCCTCCCGGGGATGTCCCTTCAACTGCGCCTACTGCCAGCCGACGCTTCGCACGATCTTCGGCTTCGGCCGCCAGGTTCGCCGCCGCTCCGTGGGCAATATCATCGGCGAGTTGGCCGAACTCAAGAACCGCTTCAATATCGACGGCGTGATGTGGCTGGACGACACGTTCCTCCTGGACCGTGACTGGATGCGAGAGCTGTGCGAAGCGATGATCAGCGAGAAGCTGGGCTTAGTCTGGGGCGCGAATGTTCGGGCGGATGTCGCCGACCGCGAGACCCTCTTGCTGATGAAAGAGGCGGGCCTGCGGATCGTTCACGTCGGCATTGAGTCGGCCACCCAGCGCATCCTCGACGAGATCTACCAGAAGGGCACTACGCTTGAGCAGGTTCGCGAGACGGTGGCGCTGAGCAAAGATGTGGGCCTGAAGGTCCGCGGGTACTTCATGCTGGGCGCGCCGACGGAGACGGAGCAGGAAGCCTGGGACACCGTCAAACTCGGCTGCGACCTGCCCCTGGATGACGCGACCTTCAGCATCACGACGCCATTGCCCCACACCCACCTGTGGGATAAGACCCAGGAGCTTGTAGGCTTGGACGTCCAGGATTTCGACTACTACAAGGTGCCTGCGTACCGCTCGGGGGATGTGATCGAGCCCAAACGGATCGTGCACATCAAGCGGATGGCGTACCTGCGCTTCTACCTGGGCCCCCGGCGCTTCTGGCGCACGTTCTGGTCTGTCTTCTCGCCGATGGGTTTTCAGAAGACCATACTCAAACTCATGCGGTTCTAACGCACACTCATGAAACGTCTCAGCGTCGCTGAACTCATCCCGGTCATCCTGTGGTCGGCTCTCATCATGGCCGTCACGGCCGTGCCGTACCACATCGCCGCGCGAGAGGCCGGCCCCGACCGTCAGTTCGCCGGGTTCATCTCCGGCGTGGATGACGGGAACGTCTACCTGTCCTGGGTTCGGCAAGCCGCCGAGGGCCATCTGCTCCTGCGCAATCCGTACACGACTCGGGAGCAGTCGCCCCACTTCTTCAGCATCTTCCTGCTCGCACTGGGCTGGATCGTCAATACCACTGGCCTGAGCCCGCAGCAGGTGTTCATGGGCGCACGGTATGTCTGCGGCGTCTTCTGTCTGGTGGCGTTCTACGGGTTCATGGCCCAGGTGACGCTGCGGCGGCCGGTGCGATGGGCTGCGCTGGTGCTGGTGTCGATATCATCGGGGCTCGGCTGGCTCGTGGTGCTGTTCGGGGAGGAAGGCGGGCGGCTCGGGGAGCTCTTGCTCACGCCGATGGATGTGTCCAACGGTTGGCAGGCTCAGCCCGAGGCGATCCTGTTTTTGTCGCTGCTCCTCAACCCGTTGTTCGCCTTCTCCTTCGGCCTCATGGCGCTGACCGCCGGGCAGGTTGTGCGGATGCACGAGGGCAGGAGTCTGGGCCCCGCGATTGCCACCGGCCTGCTGCTGCTGATTCTGGGGAACGTGCACGGGTATGACATCTTCGTGCTGCATGGAATGATTCTGGTCTGGATCTGTGCGGGATGGCTGTCCGGGCGCACCTCGCTGGGCCGCGCGGCAAGCCAGTATGTGGTAGTGCTTGTGCTCTCGGCGGCATCACCGATCTGGGCCTGGTACGCGGGGCAGGCGGACCCGGCCTACCAAGCGAAAATGGATACCCCCACTCTGTCCCCGAGCCCCTTTGACGTGGCCCTCGGGTTCGGAATCGTCCTGCTCCTGGCGACTGTGGGCGCATGGATCGTCGCCGGTGAGGGCAGCCGCCTCGCACGAAGGCGCAATGCGGCGCTCCTGGGGATCGCCATCGCATTGGGTCTCGTTGCCTGTTCGGGAGTGTTGCCCCAGGTGAGCATCCCGGGGCTGCGGTACCTGGTCTTCGCGCTGCCATTGATTGCTCTGTTCGCCGTGGGCGCGCGGCGTGATGCCACCGACGAGCAGCGCCGCGCGATGCTGCTGATCGTCTGGGCCGCCTGCGGCGCTGCGGTCCTGTACTTGCCGGTCTCTTTCCAGCGGAAGATGATCGAGGGCCTGCACCTGGCGCTCTGCGGCCTCGGGGGCTTCGCCATCGCCGGATTCATCGGCGCTGCGCAGGAGAGGAGCGTGGGCGTCAGCGCTCCGGTCCGGGTGATGGTTGCCGCCGGGCTCATCCTCGCCACCGTGCCCTCCAATGTGCTGTATGTCGGCGAGTGCATGCGCCTGGTGAGGTCCAACAATCGCGTCCATTTCCACCTGTACGCGCCGCCGATGTACCTGTCGACGGCTGAACTGGAAGGCATGGACTGGCTGGAGGAGCACACGACCGAGGATGACATCGTGCTCAGTTCCAGCTTCACCGGCAACCACATTCCCGCCCACGCGCCGTGCACGGTCGTTGTTGGGCACTGGGCCGAGACCCTCGACTTCGGCACCTACCTGGGCTGGGCGAAGGCCTTCTATGAGGATGCCGCCGCGCCCGAGACCCGGAAGACGATACTCGACAGAACACGGGCGAACTATGTATGGTGGGGTCCGCAGGAGCGCGCGCTGCAAGAAGCCCTGGGCGGCCCGGCCTCGGACCCGTGCGAAACGCTGCCGGACCTGCAGATGGCCTACGAGAACTCCCAGGTCCGCATCTACACATTGCGGACGGACAATGAGCGCACTGATGGCTAGCCCACAACTCTCTATTGTGCTTCCCGCGTACAACGAGGGAGCGCGGATCACCGAAGCGCTGGCGCGGACCGTGCGCTACATTGATGAGCGGGGCCTTGACGCCGAGGTCGTTGTCGTGAATGACGGCAGCAAGGATGACACGCTGCAGAAGGCCGAACAGTTCGCGACGGGCGAGCCACGCGTGCGGGTTCTGTCGCACTCGCCGAACCACGGCAAGGGCTACGCGGTCAAGCGGGGAATGCTGGACGCCCGGGGGCAATGCCGCATCTTTCTGGATGTGGACATGGCGACCCCGGTGGAACTCATCGACGACATGCTGCCGGTGCTGGCGAGCGGCGCGGATGTGGTCATCGGGTCGCGGCATCTGCCCGAGTCCGTGATCGAGGTCAGCCAGAGCGCGATCCGGCGCTGGATGGGCTCCGCCTTCCGGAAGATCGCCGGGATGCTGCTCCCGCTGAACGTCTCCGACGTGACCTGCGGCTTCAAGGGCATGCGGGCCGAGTCCGCCGACGCCATCTTTGCCGTCCAGAACGAGTGCGGCTGGGCCTTCGACGCCGAACTGATTTTCGTCGCCCGCAAGTGGGACCTGGACCTGCGCGAGGTGCCGGTGCGCTGGCGCGATTCGAGCGACACCACTGTGCGTCCCTTCGCCGCCGCCTGGGCGTCCTTCAATGAGCTCTTGCGCATTCGCCGCCATGACAGGAGGGGCGCCTATGCTCGGCCGCAGTCGGGCCACGCTGAGTGACGCGGGCGCCTTGCTCCTCCTGGCGGCCTTGTCGGTAGGCTTCCTGTGGAGATGCAATCTGGGCGGCCAGGCGATGGTCCCTGGCGACCTACTCCTGATCATGGAGCCGGGGAAGCACTACTCGCGGCAGTTCCCGGAGTTCGAGCGCGTCGGGAACCCGATCCTCGACGCGATTCAGCAGTTCTACCCGTGGCGCAAGTTCGCCGGGGAGAGCCTCCGCGCCGGGGAGATCCCCTTCTGGAACCCCTATGAGCTGTGCGGGAACCCCTTCGTCGGCAACAACCAGTCGGCGGTCTTCTACCCGGAGACGTGGCTGCATGCCGTGATGCCCGCCGAACGCGCTCTCGGTTGGGCGACCTCCCTGTACTTCTTCTGCGCCGGGGCGCTGATGTACTGGTTCCTGCGAGTGGTCGGTTTGCGCCACGCGGCCTGCCTCTTGGGCGCGATCGCTTTCATGTTCAACGGATTCGGGATCGGCTGGCTCTGCTTCCCGAGTTTCCGGTCCGTTCCCGCGTGGCTGCCTGGGATGCTCGTCGGCCTGGAGCTAACGCTCCGGAACAGGCGCTCAGGTGGAATGGCCGTGCTCGCGGCCTGCACCGGCCTGCAGTTTCTCGCGGGCAATCTGCATATCTCCCTGTTCGTGCTCATCATCTTCGCTGCCTACGCGGCCTTCCGGTGCGTTGGCTGCCGGCGCGAAGGAGACAGGCAACTGGCCCGCGCCACTGTGATGGCCGCCGTGGCGGCTCTGGGTATTGGTGGGGCTCTGGCCGCCGCGCAGTTGATCCCCACGCTCGAGCTCGCCCGTCTATCCAGCCGCGCCGGGGTTCTCGGCTACGACCAGGTCCTGCGCCACGGGCTGGCTCTCCAGGCGCTCCTCGCGGGGCTCATGCCCGACCTGTTCGGCAACCCGGTGGACTACAACCACTGGGGGGCGGAGCTTGGCAAGACCTACCGCGCGTATACGGAGAGCACGTTCTACGTGGGTCTGGCGCCGGTGCTGCTGCTCCCGCTGGCCTTTGTGTTCAACCGCCGCGAGGCCGCTTTCTGGCTGGGTGTGGTCATTGTGGGCGCGCTGCTGGCCACCGGGACCCATCTCAACGCATTGCTCTACTACCTCATCCCACAGACGCGATCCCTGTCGGGCATCGGCCGGGCTGTGGTGATGATGTCCACGGGCGTGTCGATCCTCGGGGCCTACGGGCTGCACGCGCTTCTGGAGTTATCGAAACGGTCACCCGAACAGATTGCCCGCCGCGTGGTCATCGCCGGGGGCGACTGGGTCTGATCGGGCTCGTCGCGGGGCTGTGGGTGTGGATGGCCACCGGAGCCTTCGAGCGCGTTCTGCCCGGAATCGGCGCCTACACCCTCGGTCAACTCGGCCGGTTCGCCGCATTCCTATTTGTGGGCTGCATCGGTCGACCTGTTCATCTACGTCGACAAGTTCACGCCCGCTGTGAATCCTGACTACCTGCACATCAACGCGCGGTGCATCGAGACGATCAAGGCCGCCCCGGGCAATCCGCGGGTCCTGTCGCTGGGGGAGGACGCGATCCACCGGATAGCCCCGAACACGGCCATGATCGCGGGCCTTGAGGACATTCAGGGCTCCGATTCCCTGGAGGTCGGCCAGTACCGGCGGCTGTGGAAGGCGATCTGCAAGACCAATGGCGACTTCTTGCAGCCTGACCCGTCCCTGCCCGCTATCGACCTGCTCGGAGTGGCGTTTGTGCACTCCAGCGTGCCGCTCTCGGGGCCGGACAAGCTCACGCTCGTCTCCGACTACGACGGCTATCTGTACGAGAATGCGAGTGCGCTTCCGCGCGCCTTCAGCGTGCCTCGGGCGCGGGTCGTCTCTCCGGAAGAGGCCCTGGAAGCGTGCGCGTCGGCGGACTTCGATCCGGCTGCCGAGGTGTTGCTCAGCGGGAAGCTCGCGGGCGGGCGCTACACGGCCTCAGGCGGTCTCAGGGCCCCCGGCAGCGACGAGTCCGACGCGCCAACGCGGGAGCTTCCCGCCATCGACTGTGCGCACGGGGCCAACGCCGTTCGGCTTTCCGGGCAGTTCGCACCGGGCTGCCCGGTGGTTATCGCCGACACGTTCTTCCCGGGCTGGCGGGCCTATCAGGGCGAGGATGAATTGCCCGTCTGGCAGGCAGATCACTCCCTCAGGGCCGTGTACCCCAGGGAAGACAATGAGGACATCCTGCTGGTGTTCGTGCCCGGCAGCGGGGCGGTAGGCATGTTCCTGACGTTGCTGGGCCTGGGGATCATCGCAGGTCTGAGCGTGTACTCGAAGGCGACGAGGGGGCTACCGAGTGACCACCCCTGAGGCCCCCGACACTCCAGTTGCGCCGGCGCCCCGGCGACGCAGTCACGTCTGGGGGGCTGTGATCCTCGGCATCGCCATGCTGGCGATCCTGATGCCGGGGAACTCAATGATCGGCATCACATATGACGAGCCGATCTACCAGTCAAAGTCCGTTCAGGCTCTCGACTGGTTGGGGTTGTTCGTGACAAGCCCGTCCCTGGCGGTCACGCCGGACGCGATCGACCACTTCTGGCTGGCGAAGGATCAGCATCCGGGATTCTTCAAGCTCTTGACTGCCGTCTGTGGCGCGACTCTGGGCCGCCTGTTGCCGTACAACGCCACGTGGCGCGCCGGGACGAATCTGCTGTGCGCGGTCTGCTTCGCGGCGCTGTACCTGTTCGTGCTTCCAGTGTGGGGTCGGGCAGTCGCCGTGTATGCCGCCTGCGCCCTGCTCCTGATGCCTCGCGTATTCGCCCACTGTCACTTGGCGGCTCTGGATGCGCCGATCATGTCCCTGACCTTCCTCACCCTGGTTGCGGTCTGGCATGTGTGCCTGTTTCGGGGCGGGCAAACGCCTGCGGAGAAGCGCTCCGCGTGGGTATGGGCGGCCATCGCGGGGGTTCTGTGGGGCCTCGGACTGGGCACGAAGCTCAACGCGTTCTTCGTGCCCTTCATCGTGTTCCCGTGGGTGCTTCTGTTCGCTCGCGGGCAGTTCTGGCGGCTTGCCGTGGGCTTCGCGGTCTGCGGGCCTCTGGCGTTCCTGATTACGTGGCCGTGGCTTTGGCATGAGACACTGCCACGGTTTGCCGAGTACTTTCAGTTTCACTTTCAGCATTACCCCGTGTCGGTCATGTACTTCGGCGAGTTCTGCGTCCGGGCACCGTGGCACTACCCACTGGTCATGGGAGCCATCACGCTGCCGCCGGCGACCCTCGCCCTGGCGCTGCTTGGCCTGGGTCGCAGCGGGATCCTGCGCGCGTCTGACACAGGCGACGATGCCGTGAAGCTGCGCAAAGCCACCCTCGCCCTGGTGCTGTGGGCCCTGTTCGTATACCTGGTGCCGATGTGCCTGCCCAATACGCCGAAATATGGTGGCGTGCGCCTGTTTCTGCCCGTGTTTCCGCTGGTGGCCGTGCTGGCGGCGGTGGGCCTGCGGGGCGTACTGGACTGGCTCATTCGACGGATTCCGAACGCGGGCGCCGACGTGGAGTTGCGTCGGAAACTGACGGTTCTCGTTCTCTTCCTGGCGCTGTTGGGGCCATTGATGGCCGTCGCCAAGTTCACGCCTTACCATCTCTCGTATTACAATGGGCTCATCGGGGGCCTGCCGGGGGCCACTCGGGCGGGCATGGAGCCCATCTACTGGGGCGACACGTACCGCTCCGCAGCCCTGTGGCTGGCTGAGCATGCTCCGCAGGGGGCGACAGTCTGGGTCGATCCTGTCGGGTTCGAGAGCACGGTGCGGCTGTTCGAGTTGGGCCCGATGCGACCCGATCTGGGCTTTGCCGCCGGCCCGGAAGGGTTTAACGGGGCCGATTATGCGGTAACACAGAACAAGCCGATCGAGTTCTCCGAGATCAGCCGAAAGCTCGTCGCCGAGGAGCGGCCGGTGTACACCGATGGCATTGATGGTGTCCCGCTGATCTACGTGTTCAAGTTGCGCTGACCGGCCCGCTGGGGGCCTTGCACACCCATTGTCGTCTGCGACGCACTTGTTTTGCGCGCTCGACCATCATACCTGCTCCGGGAGCTGTATACTTTGCGCAAGCCGCCGAAACCGAAGGTGCGTATCAAAGCGATCTTTTCGGACGTTGACGGGGTCTGGACCGACGGTGGGATGTACTTCGACCAGGTGGGCCAGGCAATGAAACGGTTCGACGCCAAGGACGGGTTCATCGTCGAGTACATGCGGCGGGCCGGCGTGCAAATCATCTGGGTCACCGGGGACGATTCCGGCGTGACCCGGGCTCGGGCGCGGAAACTGGGAATTGATTGCGTGTGTCCTGGCGTTGAAGGAAAACGGGAATGCGTCTGCGACCTGCTGGGCGACCTGTCGTACCGGCCCGACGAGGTGATCTTCGTCGGGGACGATCTGAGTGACTTGCCGGGGATGGCCGAAGCCGGGATCGCGGCGTGTCCAGCCGACGCGGTGCGCGAAGTGTTGGAAGCGGCCGACTGGATCACGGAGCGGAACGGCGGACACGGGGCCATCCGCGAGATCTGCGACCAGGTCCTGCAGTGGAATCGCGAATTCGATGAGGAAGGCCGGGGGTAGATGGATCTCTCGATTTGCATTGTCAGCTATGATTGCCGTGAGAAGCTCCGGGGCTGCCTGGAGAGCATTCGGGCCAACCGCCCGCCGGTCGAGCACGAGGTGATCGTGGTCGACAACGCCTCGATCGACGGCACGGTTGAGATGCTGAAGAAGGACTTCTACTGGGTGCGCGTGCTCGCCAATGGGGAGAACCGCGGCTTCTCGGTGGCCTGCAACCAGGCTGTCAAGGAGTCTTCCGGCAAGGTCCTGATGCTGCTCAATCCGGACGCGGAGGTGCCTCACGGCACCTTCGACGCCCTCCTCAGGTTTGTCCAGGAGCGTCCGTGGATTGGCGCTGTCGGTCCCAAGCTCGCGGACGCGAACGGGAGGCCCGAGAACTCGTGCCGCGAGTTCCCGACCCTCATGAACGCTCTGTGGGACATGACGGGCCTGTCCCGAGCGTTCAGTAGCAGCAAGGTGTTCGGGCACTTCGCGATGACCTGGTGGGATCACGCTGAGCCCCGGGCCGTCGACTGGCTCAGCGGCGCTGCGCTCATGTGCACTCGCGCCGCGTGGCAGAAAGTCGGGCCGCTGGATGAGGACTTCTTCCTGGCCGCGGCCGACCTCGACTGGCAGAAACGCTTGGAGCAAGCGGGGCTGGACCGCTGGTACCTGCCGTCGGTCAAGATCATCCACCATGCGGGGCGCTCGTGGGGCGGCGATGAAGCCGACGAGATCGTCTCGCTGCACCTGGCCGTCTTCCGCTACTTCAAGAAGCACCACAGCACTGTGAGCTCTCTGGTGCTGCGCCTGCTGACCCAGCTTATCTTCCTCCCGAAGGTTCTCGGCGCCGCGCTGATGACGCTTGTCCCAGGTCGGAGCGAACGGGCCCGGAAGGCTCTCCGTGCGACCTGGGGCGTCTATTGCACCGCACTGGGATTCCCGCCGCATTGGGCGTCCCAGACTTGAACTGACCGCTCGGGCCGGGAGACCTCGGCCCCGAGCGGGCTTAAATCGTCACCCATGGACCTGTCGATCTGCATCGTCAATTGGAACACGTCGGATCTGTTGCGCGCCTGCCTCGAGAGCATCGAAGCGGCGCGCGATGACTTGCGGGTGCAGGTCATCGTGGTGGACAACGCCTCGACCGACGGCAGCGCCGAGATGGTGCGGGACCAGTTTCCCGGGGTCGAACTGGTCGCCAACGATGAGAACCGCTACTATGCGGCGGCGAACAACCAGGCGCTCCGAGCGGCCACTGCGCCCCTCAAGCTGCTGCTCAACTCGGATATCGAAGTGCCCGCCGGCGGCTTGCGGCAACTCGTGGACTGGATGCGCGAGCGTCCTGCTGTCGGGGCCGTGGCTCCAGCGCTTGTGTACCCGGACGGCAGGCCCCAGCACTCCTGCCGCACGTTCCCGGACCCCGACACGGTGATCTACGAAGTCCTGGGCCTGAGCCGACTCTTGCCCCGGTCGCGCGTGTTTGGGAAGTGGCGGATGAGCTGGTGGGACTACGATGAGGACCGCCCGGTGAACCAGCCCATGGCGTCTGCCTTCTTGGTGCGCGCCGAAGCTCTGGAGGCAGTCGGTCTGTTCGACGAGCAGTTCCCCATGTTCTTCAACGATGTGGACCTGTGCCGCAGGCTGTGGGATGCCGGCTGGGAAGTGTGGTTCACGCCGACGGTCAAGATGGTTCATCACCACGGGGGCTCGACGCGGTTGGTGCGCCGCCGAATGATCGCCGAGTCCGGCTCCAGCTTCGTGCGCTATTATGAGAAGCATTACCGTGGGAAGATATCGCCACTGGTGTACGGTTTCGTGGTACTATTGCTAAGAGTTGCCTACGCCGGCAGGATGCTTGTGGCTGCGCTGCGCGGGGGATGACGCTCCCACCGAAGCAGGGGCGCCGAGCTTGCCGATGACCACTTCATGACACTGACGGAGGGCCTGCTATGCTTGATGAGAAGCTGCTTGAGATCCTGGCGTGCCCCAAATGCAAGGGAGATCTGGAGTACACCGGTGAAGAACTGCTCTGCCACGCGTGCAATCTTGGCTATCCGATCCGCGATGACATCCCCATCATGCTGATCGATGAGGCCCGCAGCCTGTCCGATGAACCGGCGAAGGAGGAAGCCTAGATCGCCGTCGGCCGGTCGGTTCGGTGGATGACGCATCGCGTGGCCTGTCGCTGCCTATGGATCTGTCTCTTTGCATCGTGAGCTGGAATGTCACCGACGATCTGAGGAACTGCTTGGAGTCGCTGCGCGAAGGCGCGGCGGGGATCAGTAGCGAGATCATCCTGGTCGACAACGCCAGCAAGGATGACACGGTCGACATGGTCCGGCGAGAGTTCCCCGACGTTCAGGTGATCGCGAACGCCCACAATGCGGGCTTTGCGGCGGCCAATGTGCAGGCGATGGAGCAGGCAGTCGGGCGATACCTCTTGATGCTCAATCCTGACACCCTTGTACCTCCCGGGGGAATGGCCCAGCTCATCCGGTTTGCCGATGCGCACCCCGAGGCGGGCGTGGTCGGGCCGAAACTGGTCTACGGCGACGGTCGCCTGCAGCACTCCTGCCGCAGTTTCCCTACCGCCGGCGCGGCGCTGTTCCGCAACACGATCCTAGGCCGCCTGTTCCCCCGGACCAGTGCGAACGCGTCGTATCTGATGGAGAACTGGGACCACAGCGAGGTCCGAGAGGTGGACTGGGTATCGGGGGCATGCCTGCTGATCCGGCGAGACGCCTTCGACCAGATCGGGCCCTTGGACACGAGCTTCTACTGGGGCTCGGAGGACGTCGACTACTGCTGGCGGACGCATAAAGCGGGCTGGAAGGTAGTCTACACGCCTGAGCCGGTGATCACCCATTTGGTGGGCCGCAGTACGGACAAGGTCCCCATCAAGACCCTCCTGCGACACCATCGGAGCATGTACCAGTTGTACAGCAAGCACATGGCCCGCAACCCGATCTCCCGCTTCATCGGTTGGCTCGGCGTGTGGGTGCGGGCCGGGCTGATTCTGCTGCAGGCCCTGGGGCAATGGCTATGCGGCAAGCTCCAGCGACTGTTGCGTGG
>JALGSS010001162.1 GCA_029821745.1 Candidatus Zipacnadia bacterium | reverse complement strand
GCCTGCGCGTAGTTCCAGACGTGGGTGCACGAGCCCTCGCAACATCCCACTGTATCGCTGCAGCCCTCGAAGCCGTAGAATGTGCCATCGGTCAGCCGCAGGCACGTGTTCGTGCGGAGAATTGAGATCTGGCTGCTCACCGAGTCGAGCACGTGGGTGGGCAGCGTCGACGCGAACAGCGTGTCATGGTACTGCTTGGTCTCTTCGTACAGGCGGGCGAAGTTCTTCTGCAGGTACGCGGCGGCATCCCACGCGCCATCCCACCGGCCCGCGTACCAGTTCTTCCACGTCTTCCCTCGGTCGCAGCCCTCGCACTTCGCCCAATGCTCGCAGTTGGGGAAGCTCCACGAGAGGATGAAGGGCACGGTGACCGATGCTCCCGGCTTCAGCTCGAGATCAACGCCCACAGAGCCCACAGGACGCTGCCCCTTCTTCTTCGGGGGCCACTTCTCGCTCCACACCATCGCCTCCCAGAACTTCAGGATGCGGTCATCGTCCCAGTTCGCCCATACCCACGCATCTTCCGCCGGCGTTGACAGAGCAATCTCCCCGGCGTCCGGGTGGTCCTCACCCAGCGTCTCGTTGCTCACCACAAGCCCTTTCAGCCCGCCCCCGGACTTGCTCTTGTTGACGCGGCCCTCGCCCCCGATGATGTTCGTCAGGTTCCCCAGCACCGAGACTTTCAGCGTCCGCGAGGTCTTGTTGGTGAGGGTATACATCAGCACCGCGCAGGGGATTCCGGAGTCATCTTCGTTCAGCGGAATGAAGGGATTGAACGCCACCAGCTTGGCATCCACGGGGAAGTGCTCATCGCTCATCTCAACTTCGGCGAAGGGGTACTCGCCCTTGAAACTGACATCGGGAAAGTGAGGGAATCCCTCGCCCGAGTCGCGTCGGGCCGAGTGTCCGCCCAGGTTGTAGTTGCCCCCGGCCGGCCCCTGGAGCACCTTGGCCCGGGGCGCTTTCTTGCCATCCTGCACGCGCACGGTGAAGAACGCATTGGGCATGGTCTTGCCAGTTGCCCCCAGCCTCCGAGACTCACGGTGCCTGTTCCGATCCCGCCGAGTGGGAACGCGATCTCATCAAGCTCGCGCCCCGTATACGTCTTCTGTGGTCCCTGTCCGAACAGCTCCTCGTCCGAGTACGGAATGTCCTTGATGGGCATGAAGAAACCCTCCCTGGGTGTCTGTAGATGACATCAGGGAGGGTTCGTTGTGACGAACGCAATGGCCTTCTCGGGTTCCGTGTGGCCGTGTGGCACTGCTTCGGGCGAAGCCCAAGCAGTGCTCCCTCAATGAGCACACCACTATAGGGCGTGGTGTGCCACACAAGCAATCTGCGTACTGAAGCGTCTCTCACACCATGACGGTGTGGCACTGTTTGCCGCGAAGCTCAAGCAGTGCTTTCCCAATGAGCACACCACTGTGAGGCGTGGTGTGCCACCCTTCTTTCCTTACTGCACCAGCCTGAGTATCTCTCTCGCCACCCGCTCCCTCTCGTTATATAGAACCTGGGGGTCATACGTGAAGTGTGACAAATCCTCAACGACTGCCGACGGCACTTCGCCAAGCGCTGCGCTCCGCTTCTTCGCCTTCAGCAGATCGCGGAGCAACAGGTAGTACTCGTAGTCCTCGATTCCATCGCGGATATTCTCAATCCGGATCGTCGCCAGCGGCCCGTCCGGCCCCGCGCACATGATGCTGCCGTCCCCATTGTTGATCTTGTAGCTGGCGGGGTTCCAGTCGGTCTTCGGCCCGTCGGTGATGACCTTCTTGTTGAGGGGCCAGCGGTTCACGGCGTAGTACAGGAACCCGCCGGGCTCGTACTTCGCGGTCATCGCCCCCATGAGCAAGCGCCCCTCAATCGCGGGCCATTCCACGAACCAATTCGCGTACGGGTGTTTCGGGCCGATGCAGATGTACCACCAGATGTCCCGGCCAAGCTCCTGCGCCTTTGCGATGTTCTCCGCGTTGTCGTCGAAGTGCGGCGTCAAGGGGACCCATATGTCCATGGCAGTGCCGTTGTCTCGCTCCATGCCGAAGGTCCTGTCGTACGCCGTGGTCATCACCGGAATGTCCGGCCAGAGCTCCTTGAGGCGCGCCGC
>JALGSS010000282.1 GCA_029821745.1 Candidatus Zipacnadia bacterium | reverse complement strand
GACCGGGCGGTCAGGCCTTCCCGGGTCAGACAGCCCGATCAGGATCGCTCGCAGACACACGGCGGCGCCGATCGCTAGTAGGGCCGCGCCGCCGAACAGCCAGATCCTGGGAATGCCCTCGTGCGCGGCGAGGCACCACCAGTAGTTGAGGGTGCTGAGGGTCCAGGGAAGTCGCTCAGCGTCCGCCCCGTTGCCCGCTAACGGGACTGTCTCCCCGGACAGAACGTCCGCCAGTTCTCGGACTCGGTGCAGCACCGGGCTGGTGTCGGGGAAACGGGCGGTCTCCCGAGCGCCGACGGTGAGTTGATAGCGGTTTTCCTGGATGGTCGTCCCGAGGATTTGGACAGTCAGGCTCACAGAGAACACGGCGATCGTGAGCGCGCGCAATGCTCTGGAATCGGCCCGCACGGCGGCCTCGATCCAGGGCAGGAAGCACAATGCGACTAGAGGGAAGAGGGCGACGAGGGACCTCGGGCCCCACGCGACGCCGATGATGATGTAGGTCTTGCCCCCGAGCAATGCGAATGCCAAAAACGTGAGGCCGACAGCCCACCCCAGGCCTCTGAAACGCTCCAGCCCCCGAAGCCACAGGATGCTCAGCAGTATAGTCGGCGCGAAGGTTAGCAGGCCGTGCCGCGGCCCGAACAGCAGCGCCCCCACTCCAGTGAACACGTTGCCCTCCGCCATGGCCTTCTGGTAGTCGAGGTCCTTGTCAACTTGGTCGGCGAACAGCTCTCCCGACCAACTCCAGTCGGCCCAAATCTGCACTCCCACGAACAGCAAGAAGGGCGCGAGAAAGCTGATCGCGGAGCGCCCGGCGTGCAGGGGGACATCGGAGCGATGGGAGTGGAGCAGGAAAAGCAGCGCCAGCGGGAGCACGAGGCCGGCGTTGGGCAGCTTGGTGATCAGAGCGTAGCCCGCCAGCCCGCCGCTGACGGCCGCCCAGCCATATCCATCGCCCTTCAGGTGGCGGATCATCCCGTAGAAGGCACCGAGGATCGCCAGGCCCTGGAGGATCTCGTACCGCCCATCCTGAGTATATGGCCACCAGGTGGTGGCAAGCCCGAGCCCGAGTGAGGCCAGGACCGCGACGCGGCGTCTGTAGCCCAGCACGAGGCCGGTCAAGAACAGAAGCGTGCAGGTCAGGGCGCCGAGCAAAGCGTTCGTGGCGGTGGCGGCGGCCTCGCGGACGAGCTTCCGGGCGGCGTACTGGCCCTCGGAGGAGAGGCCGTGGGCCCTCGCAGCGGCCTCGGCTCCGCGCCCGGCAAGCGCGGAAGGGATGAGCGTGAGCGGGTGCCCCAGACCCCAGATCAGCCGGTCCTTGCGCGCGTGAAGCCACCGCCGGCAATCAGGCGGGTACCCGACGCGGCCCTCTTCGATGAGCGTCTCAGCCAAACCGATGCGCATCGCGGCGTCGATCGACCAGACCGACCCGCGGCTTGTCAGCCCATACAGGCACAGGAAGAACAGAAAGATGAGGAACGCCGGCCGCCGGTCATCCAGAGGCCCCCGGCGGTGCGGCCGCTTGCATTGCTCAACAGGATCGGGCGCACCGTCGGTGCTAATCGCGCTCACCTATCCGCCGTGTCGAGGTGTTCGTCAACTGGGAAGTCTCAGAGGGGGATGTCCCCGCAGCAATCTTAGCTGCAATCGCTGCGGGGCGCAACCGGTGCACAGCGGCCAGCCGAGGTGCTACTTGGGTTCCATGCAGCCCTTCTTCTGTAGGCCGTAGGCGATGCTGTCCGCCAGGGCCTGCCAGCTCGCCTCGATGATGTTCTCGTGCACGCCGACAGTACCCCACGTCTCCTCGCCATCGCTGGTGTCGATAATAACGCGAACGCTCGTGGCGGTGCCGTGGGTACCCTCCAGGACGCGGACCTTGTAGTCCATCAGCTCAAGTTCGTTCACTCGCGGGTACTTCTCCACGAGCGCCTTCCGCAGGGCTTCGTCGAGAGCGTTCACGGGGCCGGTTCCCTTCGCGGCAGTGTGGAAGCGGGATCCGTCGATGTCGATCTCGACGGTGGCCTCGGCGAAGGGGTCGGTGCCCTCCTCGTGCTTCCCGCCGATGATCCGGTAGCCGTGGAGCGTGAAGGGCACGGGTCGCTCGCCGCGGAGCTCCTGGGCCAGCAGCGTGAAGGAGGCCTCGGCCGCCTCGAACTCGTAGCCTTCGTTCTCCAGTTCCTTCATCCGATCAAGGACGCGCTTCACCAGCGGGTCCTTGCGGTCCAGATCGGGCCAGAGCTTCTGAAGCTTGTTGGCCACGGTGCTGGAGCCCGCGACATCGCTCACGAGAATGCGCCGCTCATTGCCCACGAGCTCGGGGTCCATGTGCTCGAAGGAATCCGCGCGCTTCAGAACGGCATTGACGTGCATGCCGCCCTTGTGAGCGAAGGCTGAATCGCCGACGAAGGGCGTCCGGTGGTCGTGAGGCAGGTTCGCCAGCTCACTGACGTACTTGGATGCGGAGCGGAGACGCTGCAGGTTGCCTTCCGGCAAGCAGCGTTTGCCCATCTTCACTTCGAGGGAGGGCATGACCTCACACAGGTCGGCGTTTCCGGCGCGCTCGCCATACCCGTTCATCGTGCCCTGCACCTGGACGCAGCCGCTCACAACCGCCGCGAGACTGCTGGCGACGGCGGTGCCACTGTCATTGTGGCAGTGGATGCCCAGCGGGACGTCGATCGCGCCCATCACGCGCTCACAGATCTCGGTGATGTCCCACGGCAAGCACCCGCCGTTCGTGTCGCACAGGCAGACGGAGTCAGCTCCGCCACGCACCGCGGCCTCGAGGCCCTTGAGCGCGTAGTCGGGGTTGGCGCGATAGCCGTCGAAGAAGTGCTCACCGTCGAAGATGACCTCTTCGACATTCTGCTTGAGGAACGCGACCGAGTCCTCGATCATCGCCAGGTTCTCCTCTAACGAGACCCTGAGCACATCGGTCGCGTGCATGTCCCAGGACTTGCCGAAGATCGTGATGACCGGGGCGCCTGACGCGATCAACTCGCGCAGGTTGGTGTCGTCCTCGGGCGCGATGCCTCCTCGCCGAGTGCTGCCGAAGGCCGCGATCTTCGCCGTCTGCCAGGTGTCCTGTTTGGCGCGCTGGAAGAATTCGCGGTCGCGGGGATTGGTCTCGTTCGGCCAGCCGCCTTCGATGTAGGCCACCCCGAGCTCGTCGAGCCGGTGCGCCACTCGCAGCTTGTCGTCCACGCTGAATGCGACGCCCTCGGCCTGACACCCATCGCGCAGTGTCGTGTCGTATATCCGTACCCAGTCTGACATGCCAGTGCCCTCTCCTTCTCGGTAGCCGTGCCTGGGCTCGCGCCATTGATCCATCGGCGGCAAGTACCAGAAAACCCGTCTCTGATCGACACAGAGACGGGCCTGTCAGGCTCGCGGTACCACTCTGTTTGTCTGCACAGGGACTCCTGTCCGTGTGCAGCCGCTCTACCGGCGCGGGTTCTGAGTGTGTTCGGGGCTTTTCTCTACCCCGGTCGTGACCGACGCCGTCTGTTTGGTAACGGAGCAGGCCTCCGGCGGAATCTACTTAAGAAGCGGGACCCTCAACAGGTCGCGCGCCGCCCTTTCGGTCCGCAGCTCTAGGGTGATTTTCGCTATCGCGTCACCTGCCGGGCTCACACCGTCCCCGGTTCGCTCGAAGGGCCTTCGATAGCTACTCTTCCCCATCGTCGCCGTTCGTATTATTATAGTCAATATAGCATACAAGGTGCCAAACTGCAAGGAACAGTGCAGGGGCACAGGCGTTACTGTAACGGAGGGAACGTTGTAGCCGGGCGCCGCCTGGCCTATCCCGGCGCGTCCGCCTACTGCCGGTCCAACTTTACGGGTGCCAGGTGGTGTGGCGATGACTGCAACACGAGTTGTCGTTTGTCTGTGCGCGCTGACCATTGCCTGCGGAGCGGCGAGCGCTCAGGGCCAGGCGGCGGAAGGTATCCAGCCGCCGGAGGGCGTCATGATCCAGGTCCTGCCTCCGCCGGAGAAGCCGGCACCCGACCAGGGCGTGAAGGCTCCCGCTGAGACAGGTGATGGGCAGGAGGCGCCCTTCGCGGGCATCGCGGATGAGCCCAAGATCACTCTCGCGTATGAGGGCGTGCCCTTCGGCGAGGCGCTTGATGACCTGTCTCAGCGCATGGGCGTGATCGTTCTTTGCCGCAGCCGGCGCGTGCGCAATGTGAAGTACTACAGACGCGGCGAGTTCCCGCGTTCCGTTGCTGTGCAGGCCGCCTGCGCGCCGATGCTCCAGCAGGCCGACGCCACATATATCATCTGCACGCAAGATGAACTGCGGGAGAACGATGGCTTCCCGACTGTGAAGACCGAGAAGCGCATCAACATCAAGCTGGAGAACGCCGTGCTCGGCGAGGCCCTCAGTTACGCCACGGAACTCACCGGCGTTCAGATGACGGCGACTGACGCGCTGCTCGAGAAGAAAGTCAACTACGAAGCGAACGACGTCACGATACCGGACGCGCTGACCGGCATTGCCGAGGCCGTCGAGGGCGCTTGCACCACCGGCTACGATGTGAAGCTCGTGCAGTTCGATTCGCAGCTTGACGAGATCGAGCAGATGTCCGACGAGGAACTCGAGACGATGTTCCGCAAGGGCATCGATGCCGCCAAGAGCGCGGGCACGGAGGCCTTCGGCTCTCCCGAGCAGGCCCAGACGGAGATGCAGGGACGCTTCGGCGCCGGCATGCAGGACGCCATGCGCGTACTGGGTGAACTGGACCCGGAGACGCGCAAGGAGGTGATCCAGATGGGGGTGCAACTCATCGGGCGCTTCCAGCGGGTCACCCAGCGGCTGTCACCGGAGACCCAGGCGGATCTCAAGAGCATGGCCAAGCCGTTCCTGGGTGTGGCGCTCGGCGGATACCTGGCGCTGCCGCCGAAGACACGGTCGCACATGGCGCCGATTATGCGCGCGCTTAACGCCTTCGGCTGGTGAGGGCTAACGAACCTCTCGCTGGACACTTGGGAGGCACATTGCTGATGCGCCGACGGCAGGGCTTCACCTTGATCGAACTCCTCGTGGTCATTGCGATCATCGCGATCCTGGCCGCGATTCTGTTCCCCGTGTTCGCGAGGGCCCGCGCTCAGGCCCGGAAGACGAGTTGTCTCGCGCACCTCAAACAAGTCGGACTCGCCGTGACCATGTACGCGAGCGACCACGACAGCGCATTGCCGTACATCTCGCCCGTGCCCAGCGAGGAAGCCGAAGGGCGCTGGGCGATGACCTACGTCTTGTACCCGTACACGAAGAATCAGCAGATCTTCCGCTGTCCCAGCGACCAGGAGTACTTCAAGACCGAGTACGCGAGCTACCTGTGGAACTGGATGCTGGAGGGGCAGTCCATCGATTTCGCGGAGTTCTTCGGCATCGATCTTCTCCAGTACCCGTGCATGATTGACGCGAAGAACAAGTGGCACGGGGGCGACGATGACGAGGACGATCCGGACTTCAAGCGCAACGGGGTGTGGCTCGATGGGCACGCCAAGTTCATGACGAAAACGCCTGAAAACCTGCCGTTCTGAATCGGGTCTGCTACCAGGCAACACAAAGCGCCGCCGGCGATTGGCGGCGCTTCTGACTCGTCGCGTATGTCGCGGCTATTGCCCGGGCGCGGGCCAGGCCGAACGCAGTTCGTGAACCTGAAGCGACAGAACCGTCGCTTCGCCCCCCGGGACGTAGATGCCCAGGCGCTTGTTTTCCCTCGGACGTTGAAGCCCACCTCGGTCGCATTGCCCAATTTGATCTTCGCGTGGATGTTCTCGATCTCCCTCACCGGCCGGCGGCACAGGCGAATGCCTTCAGGCGTCGTCTTCAGGGCGAGCGTCCTCGGTCGAACCCTACACCAAGTTTTCGCCGCGAAGACTGTGCTCTCCTCTGGAGGAGAAGCGGTGAATGGCGAGGAAGGGGCGGCTCGAGTAGTTGGTTCGCCGTCATCACGCGCCTTGTGGAGCGGGCTCGTGCCGGAGGCCGGGGACACTCTCGCCGGCACGGCACTCTCGTTGATCCACCAACCCTACGCTTACCCTGGTCGCCTCGCTTACCGGCGGCGACCAATGATCGGATAGGAGACTCCCATGAAAATCGGATGGGCAGCAGCGGACATCACCCCGGACAAGCCGGTCAATCTGCGGGGGCAGTTCCACTCCCGCATTTCCACCCACGTGAATGACCCTCTGACAGCCACGGCGCTCGCGATTGAGGGCAGCGACCCCGATGGCAAGACGGAACAGGCGATCCTGATCGCGTGCGACCG
>JALGSS010000281.1 GCA_029821745.1 Candidatus Zipacnadia bacterium | reverse complement strand
CCCGCTCCGCCGTTGCAGTAGTCGACCGGGGCAATATTGAACCACGGTTCCCAGACAATCGCAAGCGTCTCGTCCTCGGGCACGGACTCGAGCACACGCTGGAGCATCGTGTCGCGCACGTTCTCCCCCGCCAGCGCCTGGAGCTGGGCGAGGCTCACCCACAGACTCCCGAGCGCCAAAGCAGCCGCCCCGGCAGTGCACACCCACTTCAGCCTGGACTTCCGCATCCATACGGCAGCCAGGCCCGCAAGCAGAACCGCGGTGACCGGCTCGAGGGGCACTTCATAGCGCGCATACCGGACCCCCGCCGAGCCGATCATCAGGAACCACAGGAGCCCGAACACTGCAATCGGCGCCACGCGTCTGCGCACATCTCCCCGCAGGAGCAACAGAGCCGCCAGGGCGAGGAACGTGGACAGATGCAAGTGGAACAGCCAGCCGTTCGGGTAGGCCTCCTTGACCGGCGACTCACCCTCACGCATGTGCTGAATCTCGAAGCTGATATCGCGCCACGCCTCGGACCACGAAAGCAGCACGTACGGCGACGTCAGAGCGAAGGCAACTGCGGCGGCCCCAGCCATGCCCAGTACCAGCACGAGTGGCGACGGTGCGCGGGGGGCCTCCTCGCTCTTCGACTGCCCGCGCTGACTCAAAATCACTGCCAGCGCGGGCACGATGAATACCACGGCACCGTTGTACTTGACGCTTGCCGCGAGCCCCGCGGCGACCCCTGCCCACAGGGCTGTTTTCCACGTGCGCTCGTCGGCCAGCTTCAGGGACAGGTAAGGTACAGGCACAGGGCGATGAAGAAGGTCTGGGGTACATCGACCGTCGCGTAGTGGGAGTTGAGCACGTGAAGCGGCAGCACGGCCATCAGCAGACCGGCAAGGGTCGCTCCCGCCAAGGGTCCACGCGGCCATCTGTGCGTGGGCCGTGTCAGCCTTCAACAGCGCGGCGATCAGATCCGGGCCGCCGAACACACTCACGTGCCAGAAGCAGGCCAGGGAGACCAGGTACAGGTACAGGCTGCCGTAGTTGAAGAAATGCGGGTTGAGGTCCCCGTCGCCGAGGAAGGCCAGCGCTGCGCGCAGGGAGTGAAACTCATCAGGGTGGTATGAAAACAGGTGCGTCTCGCTGGGCAGGCCCCACTTGATGCCCCACAGGCGCAGCAGCGCCGCGACCAGCAGGCAACTCACGAGAGACACCACCACTGGCTTCGCGTGCGACACGGCCTGCTGCTTGTCCTCTGAAGCCGTCATCGAAGCGCCCTTGCGTAATGAGATGACGCCGCAGTCGCCGCGGCGTCATCATTCTTCCCCTCCGCTTCCGACAAGACCTTCCGGCCTAGTCGGGGCTCAAGTGCATGAGCGCGTAGTGTGTCGCCGGCCCCCAGTTATGCGCGCCGTCGAGCGCGCGCACATGGAAGTACCAGCGGCCCTTGGTGAGCTTGGTCGGATGCCTGAAGGACTGCGATGCGCCCTCCGACACAGTGTCCGGGACCGTCCCCGGATCACGGTCGAGGGCGTAGCTGTAGCCGACAACGCCCGTCGTGTCCGTCGCCTTCCAACGCAGAACCGGCGTCCGTGTACCCACTGCGCCGATCGTGAAGTTGTCGAACCAGGCCGTTGCGTTCACCTTGTTCTCGAGGTTATTGCGATCCGCGAAGTACATGTAGGCAACCTTGAGCGTGCCCTGTCGCACCTTCTTGCGTAACGCGCTGGAGATCTCCACAGACGCGTGCCGCCACTTGTTGTCGGCTCGCACTCGCGCAATGCGGCCGATCGCGCCGGTCGGGTTGTCGGTGAAAGCAATCGCGTACTCATTGCCATTCGCCATGTGGATGACGAGGTCCAGCTTCACGCCGCTGGGGACCTTGTAGTCGAAACTGACGATCGGGTAGTTCTCCGCCGCAAAGGGCTCAGTGGTGACATAGGCAGACATCCGACCCGACCGCTTTTGCTGGGTCAGCTTGACCGAGTACTTCCCGCTGGCCGCCGTCGATCTGTCGAGCTTAACCTTCGCGCCGGCAACCCCACCGTAGTTCTTCCACCCCTGAAGGCCGTCTTCGAAGGTGTTGGTCAGATAGGTGCGGTGAGTGTTCGACTTCAGCTCTGCGACCCGGGGCGGGGTCTTGTCCAGCGAGTAGTCCATCGTCCAAGTCATCTTCGGCAGGGATGTCACGGCATTGCCGGCGTAGTCTCTGGCCGACTTCAGCGCCACCGACACCGGCTTCTTGTCGGGGAGCACGATGGGTTTGGGAGTGACGCGCTCACAGTTCCATTCGAGGGTCTGCGATGAGGAATCATAGCTCAGACCGCCAACGCCTCGCTTCTTCACCGTGTAGTCCTTCCCAGCCACCGTGAGAACAATGCTCGACGGGTCGATCCCGGCCACGCCACCGTCTCGCACCTTGAGCTTGACGGCCGATGCTGCCACGCGCCGGCCATTGGTTGGCGCAAGGATAACCGCTGTCGGCGCATCTGAATCGGCGATCAGGCGCTGGCTTCGCGGGGCGCTCCAGTTGCCGGCGCCGTCGCACACGCGCGTATGGAGCCAGCCGTTGGTGTTCCCGACGCTGTGGATCACGCCCTGGTTGCCCGTGAGCTTCACAGACTCGGGAACGTTGGGTGAGGCCGACGTGGTGATCGCCCACGCGAGCCCGGCAATGCCGCTAATGTCCGGGGATAGCCAGGAAAGGGGCAATCCCCCCGTCCCGCTGACGACCGGGATTATCTGGAAATTGTCGATGTGGTAGGACTGACCCTCAACGTTCGCCTTCCAGTTCCAGTCGGCGAGGACAAGCTGGTTCACCACGTAGGACGCAGCGGTCGGGTCATCCTTGCGCAGCATGTCGTAGAGATTGATCTCAGCATGGTGCCACTCATTGTCGGCCTTCACGTTGGGCACGGACCCGATGACGCCCAGGTTATTGTCGTTGTCCTTGAACTTGATCCCCTTCATGTCGCCATTCACGTAGACGGCGAAGTCCACGCGCAGGCGTGCGGGCACCCGATAGTCGAAGCTGACGATGCGATACTTGCCCGCATCGAAAGCGCCGCGCCGGATAATCCCGAACCGCCCGCCTTCGGTGGGGTTGTAGACGCGCAGACTGCGCCGCCCGGAAGCGGCCGTGGTGTCGTCCAAGGACAACTCAGCTCCGCTCGAGCCGCCATAGGTCGTGAATCCGCCCATGGAATCCTCGAAGTCCGCGTAGATAAGCTCAGCGCCCTCCCCTACCTTGATCCGGGGCGCCAACGGGGCTGTCTTGTCGTCGGCGAAGGCGAGCCGGTATGCCCAGTGCAGCGGTTTCTCGATCGCGTTGCCGGCCCGGTCCTTCAGCGCCTCAAGGCTGAGGCGCACCTGCCCACCATCCACAGGCTTGTCGATCAGGAGTCTGGGGTCGACGGCGATCGTCGCCGCGTCCGGGTGGTAGACGACCTTCTCACCGTCGACGGGGATTCTCTTCCCGTTCATGGCGAGCTGGATAGACAGCATGTCGATGCCGCTTCCGCCTTCGTCCTCCAGGGCGATGGAGATCGGGCCGTCCGGCAGCGGAGAGCCGGCCGTCGGCGTCAAGCCGGCCACCGTCGGGGCCGTATCGTCCACACGCACGCGGTAGTGCACGGGCGCGGTCCACTCGCCACCCTCACGCTGCGAGCGCACATGGACGTACGACACACCGCTGGATTTCAGCTCAATATCCAGCGAGGAACTCGTGTGTGTCACGCCCGGGGGCGGTTCGCTGAGCGGCCGATCGTCGACGAGGATACTGTGCCCGGTCAGCTTGGTGCCTCGGTCGGGAGTGATGGCGATCTTGGCGGCCGACCCGCCCGGCTTGTCGAGCACGAAGCTGTCAAGCTGGAAGGTGGTCCCAAGCTGGTTGCCGCCGAACCCGGCCAGCAAGTAGTCATCCTCGCACATGTTGCCAAGCCACAGGTCTCTGGCCTGGATGCCGCCTGTCTTGCCCAGAGCAACCTGCAGCGCGCCGAGCAGGTCGAACTCGGCGTGATGCCACGTGCCGTCGGCCCTCACATCGCCGATCTCGCCTACCTGGGTCGCCCGAGGCGAACCGGTCCTCGGCCCCGAGAAGATGATCTCGTAGGGACGCCCTGCGGCGGTCAGATAGAAGTTCACCTTCGCGTTCCCGTCGGCAGGCAAGCGGTAGTCGAAAGACATCACCGGCAGGGAATCCACGGAGAATTGGCCGGGGACTATGCGCGTGCCGAAGGTGCCGCCGGAGACCGTGTTCGTGATCGCCAGGCCATGCCCCGCACCGTTAGCACCGGGCCCGACGATCCGCATCGACACGGGTGCCGATTCGTCCCTTGGGCGCCATTCGCCGACGCTGACCTCGAAGTCATTCTGTACGGACGGATGCGTTCTCGACGACACCGCGAACGGGGTATCCGCAATCTCGGTGAGCGGAGCCTGGATGGCCTCCTCCCCCGGGATAGCGCGTCGCGTGCGTTCCTCACCCGCGTAGTAGACTTTCACGCGAGAGATGATGACACCCTCGTCATAGGTCCAGAGGGCAACGCGGCCCCGCTGCAGCGGCTCGGGGTCTTCGGCCTGCAGGACCAGCTTGCCGTCGAGGTACAGTTCCAGCCTGTTCCCGATCTGGCGCGCCCGGATCGCCCACCACTTCCGGTGGAACTCGTAGGTTGACGGGTAGCCGTCCTCGAAGATGGGCAGCAGTGCCTCCGGATCGCTGGTCGAGGCGAGCACATGCGTCCCCTTCATGATCCGCGTCTCCTGGTTCCTCGACGCGCCCACCATGAAGGAGTAGCCAGATGACGGGTTCGCACCATCCGCGTGGATTGAGATATTCAAGTCGGTGGGGTTCTTGTAGCTGTTGACGCTGCCCAACCCCATCTTGAACCCCATGTAGGTCTCGACAGTCACATCGCCGGAGAACTCACGCTTGTTCCACAGCGCCGCAATGCCGTCCTCGGCATAGCCGCCGAGCCAAGACCACTGGGGGCTACAGGTCCAGCGGTTCGTGATCGCCCACACGCCACTGCGCGCGAGCCAGTCTGTCGGCGCGCTGCTGAAGGTGTAGTCGGCGACGTTGTAGGACAGCAGGTCTACCTGCCCCAGCTCTATCGGTAGCCCGCCGGGGTCGAAGGAGATCCGCGATCCGGCTCCGTTGCTCGAGCCCACGCCCTCGCCCCGACCAGCCGCCGGGGCAAGAACCGTCTCGGGCAGCTCGTCCAGGGCTTTGGCGCAGAGCTCGTTCTTGGGGTCAATCTTGAGAGCCGCCTCAAACTGGGCCCGCGCCTCCGCGACGCGCCCGGAGCGCAGCAAGGCCGTGCCCAGCCAGTAGCGGGCCTCGACGGACGTCGGCATGCCCTCCACAACAACGCGCAGGGGCTGCTCCGCCATGGCACTGCGGCCCGCCGCGAGTTGAGCCCGGCCCAGCCAGTAGTTGGCCGTCAGATCGCCGGGCTCTCGCGCCACGACACCTGTGAGTGTTTCCGCCGCAGCCTCGTAGCTGCCTTGCTGGAACTCGACGATGCCCTTGTTCAGCGACGCGGAAGCTACCCCTGCGACCAGGCTCAGCGTGACCGCGACGAGAGTGAAGAGCGTCTTGTTCGAGTGTTGGGATCCAGTCATGGTGTCCTCGCGTTATCCAGCTTGAGTGTATGGGTATCCGCCCCACCCCTGGACGGGTACAGATGCTCGCAGAGCCGTCATCCCCCACGGACGTGATCGGCGTCTTGCGGAAGCGTCAGTTGCGCCCGTTCATCACCGTGATGACCGCCTTGTCATCCACCGACACGATGATGTAGTCACCCCGCCGCTCGACACATACGGGGCAGATCCGGGCCTGCGCGGTGACGCGGGCAGTCTGGACTTCCTTGCCACTGCGCAGCAGCTTAAGCAGGAGGTTCCTGGAGCCCTTCGAGGCCGTGATCTCCAGCCGGTAGCCGGTGTCGGGGCGGCTCTCGTCAGTCTCCAACCCGACCTTCATCGTCCCCGCCACGTTCCCGAGTTGCGTCAGGTTGAAGCGGACCTGGACCGGGCCATGGTAGTCGCCCTTGGTCCACCAGATCTTCGGCGAGTCATCATCGTCGGGCTTGATCCAGTTGTGGCGGCTGCTGGCCCATTCCACCATCTCGAAGTGGGTTTTCTCGTCAGTAAATTCCTTGGTCACCCGGGCCATCGTCCGCGCGGGAAGGGGCTCGACGCGCGCGCTGTCGAAGGCGACGTTTTCTGCGGCTTCCGTGTACAGCCCAACGCCACCTGCCGTGCCGTCAGACACCACGGCGTCTACCACGCGCTCGCCGTTCAGCAATCCCGCGATGTAGTCAGTTTCGACGATAGCCGTGGCAGTGACGCTTGATGGCGTCCCCACTCGAAGAGCTTTCTCGGCTAGAATGCTCTCGCCGTCAACGCCCCGGCGCACTAGCTGCGCTTTCCCCGCATACGACGTCTTCGCACCCGCCGGAGACCACCGGAACAGATAGCCCTCGCCCGCGGGGCTGCAACCGACCGCAATGCCATACGCCCCCGCTGTTCCCTCGATTCGGCTGCTGAAGGAATAGTCATGCCACGCGGGGCTGCCAGTCGTGAGCAGGCTCGCATCAGCGCTGGTGGGCCGGGCCTTGCCGCTCGAAATCTGCCACTCGCCGGCGACAGGGCGCCACTTGCCGACGACCTCACGCCCAAAGTTCTCCACCATATTGTCCCAACTCGCGACATGTACGTCATCAAACCAGGTGCCGTGCTTGCCCTCGACGTACAGGCCGACCTGCCCTTGGCCGAAAAGCAGTGTTGACGTCTCCAGCACAAGTTCGCCGTCGATGTAACAGGACACGTGTCCGTCACATATCTTCGCGCGGAGCTGGTACCACTGGTCCGGGAAGTAGCCGCCGGGGCGCTCGGCGAGTACCCGCTGCTTGCCGTCAACGAACGCCAGCAAGCGCAAACGCGCGCCGCCCGGGGCGCTCGTGAAGCGGTTGTCCCAGCGCAGCAACAGGTAGTTGTTCTCATCTTGTACGTAAAACGCAAGGCCGAAGGCGCCCTCCTGGTTCCGCGCACGGGCGGCCAGAGAGTAGTCGCAGTTTCGCCAGAACCAGAAGCCTGTGGTCGCCAGGCCGACTCCGTCTGCCGTACCATAGTAGCTAAACGCGTTGGCGGTCTTGTCGGCCTGCATCTGGCCCGCCTGACGGTCCTCCCGCAGGGA
>JALGSS010000280.1 GCA_029821745.1 Candidatus Zipacnadia bacterium | reverse complement strand
CGTGGAGGCATTCGGCGAGGAGCCTGTAGTACGGAGCGTAGATGTCGCGGAAGATCGGGGGGCTCATGAACAGGCTGCGCTGGGTGCCGAGGTCGTCGCCGGCCCAGACACCATCCGCACCCGCTTCAGCCGCCCGCTGCGCCCACACGCGGTAGATGGACAGGAGCGCGTCCATCACCGTCCGCAGCTCGCCCGGATGATCAATGAAATCGAGCATGAGGGCCTGGAGACCCCGCAAATAAGCAAGTCGCTGGTGCAGATAGTGTCCCCAGCCGACGAGGATGTAGCGATCGGGGTGTGCGGCGCGCGCGTGGGCGATGCCGGCCGTGATTCCCGGCTTGCGCGGGTCGGGCAGCTCGGCGAGAAACGGCTCAAGCTCCGACCAGTCGGCGATCACAGGGCAGGAATCAATCGCGAGCCCCTCGGGCTTCGTCTTGTCTCCGAACGCCCAGCGATAGCCGGCGTCATCCGCGGGGGCGTTCCAGTAGTCCACGCCCATCCCAGACATCACCACATCATCGGGGAACTCGCGCTTGAGATCGTCCAGCGCGGGGCCATGCTTGGCGATGGTCTCCGCGTTGAGCCAGAGGGAATTGGCGAGGGCAGGCCGGGGTGGCGCACCGAAGTGGATCGCCGCTCGGACCTGGTCTCGCGTGAGAATCTGCCACTGACCACTCTCTGCCACAGGGCTCCCTCCGGCACATGGGTGACGCTGGAGCCCAGCTTAGTTCACTCAGCCCGGCGGGCGCAAATCCGGGGCAGTCGGCCAGGCGAGGGGTAAGGTGTAGACACTCCCGCCACGCGCGAAGCACACCTTGTCGCCGAGCGGAGACAACTCCCACGGTTCAGCGAGTGCCGCGCCACGGGTCAGTCGGACGGGCAACCCTCCGGCTGTGGGCGCAGCATAGAGGTCCCCGTCGCAGGCGAAGAGCACGTAGCGCCCGTCCGGCGACCACGCCAAGTGCGTATGCATCAGGCCCCCGACGAACAACGCGTCGCTGAGCAGTCGTCGCGTCCCGCCGCCAGCCACGTCAACCAGCCAGATGGACGTGACGGAGGGCTCGTAGCGGATGAAGGCGATCTGCGTGCCGTCCGGGGAGAACGCCGGGCGCTGGTCGAGTGCCTTGCTCGTCAGTTCACGCAGTTCGCCGGTGGCTCGATCCAGCAGCACGATGGAAGATACTGGGAGGGGTTCGGTCGACATCAACTCCCAGTTCTCGACAGACTGCCCGGGGTACACGCGCTGGAACGCAATCGTCTTCCCATCCGGGCTGAAGCTGGGCGATGAGTCGTCACATTCTGGCGTGGATGTGAGTTGCCGCTCCTCGCCGGTATCCATGCGGACGGTCCAGATGGCCGAGTGCGGAACGGTAACGGTGGTGCGCTCGCCCTTGCCGTCCCCGAGCCGGATGCCTTGGACCTCCTGCGGGGCCACGCCGCGTTTCTCGGCACTGTAGGCAAGCTCCAAGCCGTCCGACGACCAATCTCCCCAGGCTAAGCGATCGGCGGCGATCAATGCACTCGTCATCAGCGCGTGCCGCGTCGTGCCGTCAGGGTTCTGGACAACGACGTTCATCAATGGCGCCTTGGCCAACGGCTGGACCCTTGCGACCAGGGCAAATGGGCAAAATGGCGCTGGTCCGACAACCGGTGCGTATGACGGATCAAGGGCCGTCGCAGGTGGCAATGGCACCCTCTCGGTCGGCTTGCCCGGTGCATGGAAGGCCGCCTGCTTCCCGCTAATGATGAGCAGCGTATCCTCGCCGACCCAGCCTGCGGTATCGCCGGGCGCAACAAGATCGCCTGCCAGAGTCGGCTTTCCCTCGTCCTCACCAATCGCCGCCACAGGCGCGAAGGAGAGAGCGAGGAGACATAGGAAGAGGGCTATCACAGCATCTGGCTCGGACCCACGCGAGCGGTCCATGTGCCACCTCCAGCTTGAACTCGGTTGCAGGTGATGCTCCGCGGGCCGTCTTTCCGGAGGCCCTGCGCGGGTGGGGGCGCTGCCTCACGGACATACGCCCCCGCTTCTCGCAGAGCTCATGCCTTGCCCCGCTTAGTCGCCTTCCCACGGGGGCTCGTTGTAGTGCTGGCAGTTCGGGCATGTCCAGGGGTGCGTGCAGTGGCCCACATACGACTCAACGGGCGGGGGATCCTGACAGACTGTGTGGTCAACCCAATCGGCACGCAAGGCCCAATCACTGCAAACGCCTGTGGGGCACCCGCGGCTGTGGATCGACCTGCCGCACTCCTCGCACACCGCGTACTCATAGCAATCTGCCAGGTACGCAGGCCGCTCCTGCCGTGTGATCGTCTGCCAGTGGTCCGTCATGAAACAGTACTGGCCCTCGCCCCATTGCACCCAGTGAGATTGCGGCATGTGGGCAGCCTGTCCGCCTGGGCCGGTGACCGGGTCGTAGCAGCAGTTCCCGTGCTGCGCATAGCAGGGCACGACTATGCAGATCGCCAGAACAGACACGTAGATCGCTCCTGAATACGGACGCTTCCTCGCCTATCCCGACCGGCTCAGTTCCTCCTCTCCGCTGTCTGCATGTTCGAAAGCGCATCCCGCTCGCGGGAGAACGCCTGCTGCATTGACACCGAGCCAGACTCAACGACGCCCGCAACGCGCGAGGTCAGCGTCTTGAGGTCGTCCACGCGTCCCGTCACAGCGTAGAACTGGCCGAGCCATTCGTAGGCGGCGAGAGCGGCGGCAGGTCGGGAGTTCGCGGGTGCGTCTCCCGGGATTTCCAGCAGCCCCCGCATCACCTGCTCCGCCTTCTCGGTGTCTCCCTCCTTGAGGTAACTGGAGGCGAGGGTGCGCAAGGCTCGCACGCGATGCCCGAAGCGCAATTCGGGTAGTTGCGCGCGCACCTGCTCCAGTTCCCGCGCACAGTCCTTCGTCAGACCCAACTGGGTGTAGAGCCGTGCTCTCAGAGTCGCATCTTGCACGGGGGGCGGTTCGGGCGTGCGGGTCCGCAAGAGCCCTTCCACCAGCACCTCCGGGGAAGCGTGACTCAGCCGCAACGCCCACACATAGGTCTTCCGCATCTCGGCGACGTCGGGGGCACCCGCCAGAAGTCTACCGATCTCAAGGGCCCTTTCGGCACTCTTCGCCGCCTGAGCGTACTTTCGGGCCTCGTAAGTCTTGCGGGCTGCCTCGACGGCAGCGCGACCACGCGGAGCCAGGAATTCCTGCGCCGTCTGACGCGCGAGTTCCGGGTCATGGCCCAGATACCAGGCGAGAACTCGGGCGGCCGGGGTAGGGACCGCCACGATGGCTGAAGGGAACTCAGCTCGGAAAGCCGGGAACGGGCCCTCGATTTGTGCACTCGACTCATCCGGTTGATCGGCCAGACATCGCGCGGCCCTGCCCAGCAGCTTAGCGGCCTCCTCGTCGCCGAGGCGGCTGAGCACCTCTAGGAACCGGTCGAACCGGGCGAGCGCGTACTCATCGTTGACGCTTATCCATCCGACGACGTCCTGCGTGAAGCCCTCGACGTCGATGCGATCCGCACCGCCCGCCAGGCGCAGGGCGTCCCGTTCATCGGCAACGAGGCGGGCGAAGTAGTACTCGCCTTGCCCAAAGAGCATTCCCGCGACGCGCTCAAATCGCTCGCTCGCGGCCTCTGCGCCCGCTTTGTTGGTCGCTGCCGCCCAGACCTTCAGGCCCTTGCTTGCCAGGGGGCTGTACGGGCTCCCTGAGGCCGCAGTCTGCCAGAGCATCCAGCCTTCGCCCGCAGAAGGCGCCGACGCTTGCCCGAGACGAGTGTCGAGTTCCCGCGCCAGAGCCCGTGCCGTCTCCGTCTGCGCGGCGGTAGGGGAAGTCGCGGAAGCCAGCTTTGCATACCGAGCGTTGAGTCCCCGAAGGGCCGCATCGGCATCGTTCGGCGCGCCGCTGTGCGCCAGAGCCAGGGGTGACCTCCACTGGTCCATGAAGAACCCGCAGATACTGGCGCAGGCACTGGCATTCTTACAGATGCGCCAGGTCACGGTCATCGGCCCGCGCACCGCGAAGCGCACCCACACGCCGTCGCCATGCTTCCCGGTTCGGCCGACGCTTAGAACCCGGCCATCGTCGCCCAGGAGAATGATCCCGTGCCGGCGTGGATGCCATGTGTTGCACCAGTCCCGGTCCAGGAAGTAGCCCGAGTAGCGCCACCAACCTGCCGGAACGCGCACCTTGATGCCGATATCCGGGCCGTGGTTGTCGAAGGGGTGGGCTTCCCCCCTATCGTCCCAGACACCCCACACGCGGGTGCGTGTGATGGGGTTGCGGAGCACACGGAGATCTTCGGTGACCGACTGGGGGCACCAGGACGCCACGAACTCGGGGGTACGCCCGAATGTGAAGCGCTCATACGAGATCGGCGCTGCCGGGGGGCCGGTGTGTGAAGTCGCGCCAACCGTCATGTCATCGAACATGACGCGACCAGGCACACCAACCACCGTGGCGGTATGCGCGGACGGGCACAGCACGAACCCATCGCTCCCGTACGTGCCTTCCCAGCGGCCCTGGGTGTACAGGTCATTGCCCAGCGGGACAGCGGATGCGTCCAGAGCGCCCCTGCGTATCTGAACGCGGCAGATGGCGGCCACGGCATCCTCTGAGCAACTGCGTGTGGGGTGCTCCTTCATCAGTTCCCCGAAGGCATCCAAAGCGTCCTTGTCCCGGTCTGTCGCCTCGTACACCACCGTGAGCTCGTCCAGGATGTCTGCGCGCAGATCATCGCTGTCCGCGCCCTGCCATAGGGCCAACAGGGCCTTCCAGGCCTCCTGGTAGTACCTCGCACGTCGAAGGCGGATCGCATAGTCGAGAGTGTCTCGTTGCGTCTCCAATGCCGCGTCGGTAGGGTCGAGAAGGGCCGGACGGCCCCATATCCCGCCGCGCGCCTGCTCGTTGAAGACCTTCACCGCGAGGGTATTCTCGGCCCCGTATCTGATGTGCTCGGGAGGGAGTTCATACAGGCGCGGAGCACCGGACCCGACGTAATCATCGGGGGGCAGTGAGCCCGTCACGCCGATCCACGCCCCGTTCAGGTACGTGTTGTCAGCATCGCGGATGAGACCCAGATCGAGAACGAGAGGCCTTCCACGGCACTCCGCGGGTACGTTGAAACGGAGGCGGTACCATCCGAAGACATTGTCCTGTGGCTGACGAGCGTCCCACGTGTCATCGGGCATGGGCACGCGCTGCCAGCCGCTGTCGTCGGTGTCTGGCGGCGAGTAGTCAGCCTCGGAGTCGTGTCCCGCGGCCCTGAACAGCCAGTCGTCCGTGGCGGCAACGCGATAGCCCACGCGTGGACTGCCCACCATACCTCCGGTGCCGATTAGGTCCAGGACCTTGGCCGCAATGACGTTGTCCTGACCGTAGTGCAGGATACTTGAGGGGATCACATATTCGCGGTCCACGTTGTACGCGGTGGACGTGTTCGGGGGAAATGAGCCGGTGGATCCGATGGCGACACCGTTGCAGAAGGTGGCGTCGATGTCGTCGATGGTTCCGAGCTTCAGGATCGCGTCGCGCCCGTGGAACTCTTCGGCAGCGGTGAAATGGTATCTGTACCAGCCGTACACGTAGTTGGCGTCTTGAGTGGCGTCCCACGTGCGATGCGGCAGCTCGACAGGCTCCCAGTCGCCGTCATCCAGGTCTGCGGCGGAGTAGTCGGCCCCGGCATCCGTGCCCACCGGTTTGAACAGCCACTGCCGCGCGGCGTGGCCCGATAGCGGCGTGGTGAGCAGCAGCAGGACTGCTCAGAGCGAATAGCAGCGACGCCGACCCCGCGGCCCGGGAGAGCAATGCCACTGTGCATCCAGCGGTCTGGCGAGAAACACGTACTTCCCTCCTTCACGCTACCCAAGCAAACATCTCATCCTATACATCGTAGTCGCAATGCCCATTTTTCACCAATAAGAATACCTATCTTATAGGTTTTGTGGCATATCGCGCGGCGCTTTCGCGGCCGAACCGTCTGTTGCCGGACGCAAGCCTACAGGCCGGACTCCGGCCGTCAACGAAGAGCCGGCGGCGGAACACGAAGGGCGTCGGCTTGGGGCAACTCAACGGCGGCAACGCCACGGCAATCCGATGCGCAAGTAGGCGGGGCGGCATCGGCTTCAACATCGGCCCTGTTCGCCTTCCGCCGAGAAAACCCTACTACAAGCGGACCGATTCGTCTGGGCGCGCGCAATCCAGGGCATGTGCAATTCGCTTGAGACGAGTAAAGTTCCTGCCAAGTGCCTCGCGGACGTCGTATGTTCTCACATCAATAGAGGACAAGTC
>JALGSS010000279.1 GCA_029821745.1 Candidatus Zipacnadia bacterium | reverse complement strand
CGTCGATGGCGGCCGGCACGCGGGACGTTGGCTCTACAACGAGACAAAGACCGAGGGGTTCCGCATTGCCGCCTTCAAAGGAAAGACCATCACCCTCGAGGCCGGCGACGTGGATCTGAACGCGGTACTCGACGATGCCGACGGGGACGGTCGGGCACAGTTCTGGATCAGTGACATTGGCCCGGGAGACACGTACCGCATCCCCACGACAACCTACATTGAGCGGTTGCGGCCGGGGCTGTATGATGTGCGGATGATGACGCCGGTTGAGGTATCCCTCCCGGCGGACGCCAAGCTTGCGGAGTAGCGCCGGTAGCGCATGGCCGTGGGGTGTCACGGTGTGTGTGACGGGGCCCCACGGAGCCTCTGAGACGCCTTGCACGGGGCCCCTTCGCACACGACGCGACACCCCGTGCCCATGATTGCCTTTCTTCAACACAACCGGAGAGACCAGCCCCCGCGTTGCTGGCAGACTCTGCGCAGCTCCGACAGAGGAACCAATCGCCTATGCAAGAGACTAATCCCGTGACGGCATTCCCGAGACCAAGGCGGCTGTCGGATAACACACATGCTCTGGCCAATGTCGCAATGTCCGGCGAGTACGGGCGCGCGCTCGTTGCCACGCCCTTCGACCAGACGCACCCGCGTCTGGAGGGCCTGGCGGGTCACACTCAGTATGCCGAGGCCCTGATGCTGATGGCCGAACTGGCCCCCCTGCGCATCGTGCCGGGGGAGGAGATCGTCGGCTCGGCGACACTGCGCGAGGGCGCCCTGCATGCCACGCCGGGCCTGCCCCTCGCCAGCACCAGCCATACGACCCTCGGCTTCGACCGCGCCCTGCAGATTGGCTACAAGGGCCTGCGCGCACAGATTGCCGAGAGACTGTCCCGGGGCGATCTGGACGACGCCGGGGTCACCTTCCTCAATGCCCTGGATCGCTGCCTGGACGCGGCGAGCGTGTGGCACCAGCGCCACCTGGACCTGCTCGACGAGCGCATCGCCGATTCCTCCGGGGCTGACCGAGACGCGTACCCGCGCGTCCGCGAGAACCTGTCCCGCGTGCCCGAGAACCCACCCGAGAGCTTCCGCGAGGCCGTGCAGGCGCTGTGGCTTCTGTTCGCCTTCCAGCGTCTTGCGGGCAACTGGTCGGGAATCGGGCGCATCGACGCTATGCTTGGACCGTTCCTCGACCGCGACCTCGCCGAGGGCCGCATCACCCTTGATGAAGCCCGGGACCTGATCGCGCATTTCTGGATCAAGGGCTGCGAGTGGACCGGGGCCGACGCCTTCGCCGGGTCGGGAGACGCCCAGCATTACCAGAACATCGTCCTCGCGGGCCTGGACGCCAATGGGAGCGATATAGCGAACGAGGTCACGTACCTGGTACTCGATGTGGTCGAGGAACTGCACATCAGCGACTTCCCCATCGCCGTGCGGATCAGCTCAGATACGCCGGATCGCCTGCTGCGGCGCATCGCCGAGGTCCAACGTCACGGCGGTGGCATCGTGGCGGTCTACAATGACGACATCGTGCTGGATGGGCTCGTGAAGTTCGGCTACTCGCTGGAGGAGGCCCGTGGTTACGCGAACGATGGCTGCTGGGAGGTCCTCATGCCCGGCAGGACGGCCTTCTCCTACACGCCCTTCGACTTGCTGGCCGTTCTCCACCAGATGCTTGGCCTGCATGACGACACGACGCCCGTGGACTACCCGGATTTCGAGAGCTTCTACGCCGCCTTCCATGACGCCATGGCCGAGGCGGTGAGCGGCGTCCATGACGGGGCCGACCACGCATTCCTCGGGGGACGGCCCGCGCCGCTGATCTCCCTGCTCATCGAGGACTGCATCGAGACGGCCCGCGACTACAATGACCGCGGCGCGCGCTACACCGTCCAATCGCCCCACGCGGGTGGGATGGCGAACGTCGCCAACAGCCTCGCGACCATTAAGAAGCTCGTCTACGAGGACAAATCCCTGTCATTGCCGGAGTTCATCGGGGTCCTGCGAGCCGACTGGGTCGAGCAGGAGGGCTTGCGCCGGAGCATCGTGAATGCGTACCCGGCGTACGGGAATGACGACCCGGAAGCCGACGCGATGATGGCGCGGCTGTTCAACGACTACACGGATCTGGTCCGGCAAGTTCCCGAGCGCAACGGGGTCCGTCGCCCTGCCGGGATCAGCACTTTCGGCCGCGAGATCACCTGGGCGCACGACGGGCGCATGGCCTCACCCGACGGGCACCACGAGGGCGAGGTGCTGGCGACCAATTTCTCTCCCTCGCCGGGCACCGACCGCCACGGACCGACCGCTGTGGTGAAATCTTACTGCAAGCTGGACCTCACGCGGGTGCCCTGCGGGGCGACCATCGAGCTGAAGATGCACCCGACCAGTCTCCAGGGCGAGGCAGGTGTCGATGCCCTGGTTGCGCTGATGCGGTCCTTCGTCGACCTGGGCGGGTTCTTCATGCAAGTGGATTGCGTGGACACGGACCTGCTGCGGGACGCCCAGGCGCACCCGGAGAAGTACCCGCATCTGGCGGTTCGCATCTCGGGTTGGTCGGCGCGGTTCGCGACTTTGAATAAGGACTGGCAGGACATGATCATCAACCGCACCCAGCAGAGGCTGTGAGGCGGCACTGGGTGATGGGGCCTGCTGTTGGTCGTCAGCCGTTCGTAGGGACATGACTTGTCATGTCCGGCCGTCGCCGTGAGCCGTCCGTCGCCGTTGCCGTTGGTGGGCCCGACACTCTTGCCGGGCAGGTGTTCGCCATATGCCGTTTGTCGTCCGCCTTTGTAGCCGCAGGTCTTCAGCCTGCGGTCGTTCGCCTCTTGCCGGTTTCGTGTGCCGTTCGTAGGCCCGGCACTCTTGCCGGGCTGCCTTTGCCGTCGGTGGGCCCGGCAATCCTGCCGGGCTGTCGTTCGCCTTCTCCTCGTCCTCTTGCCGCCTGTAGGAGCGCACTCCGTGCGCGACCGGTGTTTGGTCGTTGGAGGCGTACCGTGCGCCCTTTGTAGGCCCGGTCCCGCCACTGCGGGACCGGGCCTGTGTCTTCATAATGTGGTAACACAATGGGTATTATGGTGCATTGAGGGAAGTATTCCGTTTAATTGATGGCGATATTCTCTTCGGAAGAGTAAACTATATGCGTTTGCCTGTCGCCGGTCATCTATCTGGGGGGCTCCGGCGTTGCGCCCGCCTCGAACGCGGCCCTGATGCTGGGCCGCCCGAAGACGACCCCGACGGTATCGTGGCGTTGGATGGCTGGGGCGAAGCCAGGCCTGGCGGCCGAGAGGCGTCGGACAGGTGTACTGTAGGCTCCCATGATCCGCCTCGCTCGGACGGGCGCCCGCGTACGGCCGAGGTGGGTCCGGCAAGGCCATGCGGGTGGTGGGTGACATAGCGCGCGAGGCGCATCGGCAGGCCGTCGCCAACCACAAGACACAGAAGGATGCCGCGATGGCCCGCTTCGAGGAAGCGAAAGCGCGACTCGACGCGGCGCTGCTGGACTGCGAGAAGGCTATCAGCGGGATCGACGTATGGTGTTCAGGACAGTGATGAAGGAGCGCTGATCACGGCTATGCGACCGCATGAGTTGCGCCACGACCTTTTGCCCATCGAGAGGGTGTTCACTGACGCACCGATTCAGCACCTATGGGGGGCCTTCTCACAGGCTACAACAACAGAGGGCGCTGAAGGTCTGATAGTGCGTCTCGGCGAGGACTGCGAAGTCCCCGAGCTTTCGGCGGAGAGGCTCGAACGCAAGGGCAAGGGACTGTCGTTCGCATTGCGCACGGCCCGCGAGTACTTCACACCGTCGGCCACCGGAAACATCACTCTCGCGTTGGTCTCGTATTACTATGGCACATTCTGGCTCCTTGCCGCTCTGTGGATCGCCGACCCGACGACCGACACCGAGTTGGCGACGATCGAGCGTGTTTCGAAGAGTGGACATGGGTTGGGGAACCTGGATGACACTGACGCGAAGACACCCCCTGACCGTCTCCTCATCTATCTGAAGAAGGGCGGCTTCTTTCGCGAATTGCTTCGGGGGATGGGTTGCGAGGCCGGTGCCCTTGAGGCTCCCTTGAAATGGCCAAACTCTGTTGCAGACCTTGGTGGCCGCTTCTGGCGCCTGAGCGACGTCCTCGCCCGAGTGCCTGAACTGCTGAGGGCGTGGGATGACGTCATGGAAAGACCACCGAAGCACGTCGCCATGGGGATCCGTCTGGAGGGCCTCAGCTACATCATACGGGTACGCCCAGAGGCCTCAAGCCGACACTTCGACGCCCCGCAGGGGGCCAGTTGCTTCGCTGTCACTCCCTTCTCACCCGGCAGCGATCGAGACTTCACAGAGGTCACCGACAGACGGGAACCCCAGGGGTGCCAGTTTGAGACAGAGAACAAAGCCGTGTTCGATCAACTGCCACTGCACTCGAGTGTTTGGTGCAACACGTCATACGTACGGCCTTTGGCCGATGGAATCGACTCGCCGATCTACTATCACTTCTTGGCTTTGTACGCGCTGAGCATAGTCGTGAGATACAAGCCCCTGACCTGGAGAGAACTGCTGGAGGGCAAAGACGGGCTTTACCGACGTTTGTTTGCCGAGTACGCGATGATCGCCGAGCGGGTAGTCCCGAACCTCTTCCTGGACCGGCTGACGCTCAGGCGGCACATATTCGCCACTCACGCGTACTTCTCGTAGCGGGTACGCGGCAAGCGGCCCCCCCCCGTCCACGCCCGCGAGCTGAAGCTCGCGGCTACAACGGCAGACGGCTACGGACGGCATAACGGCTTCGCGGGCAAGCCCGCTCCCACGGGAAAGCCGGACGGCGCGGAAGAGGCCATTCGTACAGGGCGCCGGATGGGGAGGACAGAGCAACAACAGCCCGATCCCGCGATGGCGGGATCGGGCACACGGACGGCAGACGGCGTCGCGCACAGAGTGCGCTCCTACAAGTCAGCCAGACGGCACGGAAAAAAGCATCCGTTCCTGGGCGGCGGGCCTACTCCTCGAACCGCAACAAGAACCCCTGGCCGGCAGCCCTCACTCCTCGAACCGCAGCAGGAACCCCTGGCCGGCGGGGAGGTATAGGCCATGCTTATATGACTGCTCCGGCGGCGAAGCGGGGCTCTTCCCCTTTGAGATGTTGTTCGCCAAATCCAGCGGGATAAGCTGCCCGCTCGCCGGGGAGACGAATGCCCGCTTGCTGTACTCCTTCTCCGTCTCCACGAACAGGCGCGCCGATTGCCGCAGGCTCAGGTTGACCACCATCACCCAGTCCGCGCCGTCCTCACCCGCGAACTCGCCCACCATCACCGGCGTCTCCACGCCTACGCCCTTCACCAGCTTCCCCGGCAGGCGCGGGAGGTCCCCCGGTGGGTCCGCCTCCGTGAAGTACACCCCCGTCGAAGTCAGGCGGTTCATCATCGGCCCGATCACTCTGAGCTGGTCGTTGACCATTTTCAGGTAGGACCATGTGGGCGTGCGGTTCTCATTCTGGTCGACCGGCGCATACGTGTATCCCGTGGCGTAGTACTTGTACCACGCCACGCTGCTGCCCCCGGCGGCGAGGGTTGTGTAGGCCTGCAGCAGCAGGTTCGCCGGCGAGGGTATGGTGGTGTGCTGGCGGATCTGGTTCGAGGAGACGATGTTCCAGAAGGGCAGGCCATTGTCGAAGGCCACCTTCCGGATATCCATCAGGTTCGTGTAGTAGCGCTCCGTGGCCTTGGGCTCGGTCATGTCCTGAGAAACCTGGGTCATGTAGTTGTCATAGCTCACGACTTGCGGCTTGACCTCGCCCACGAAGCGCTCCAGGTACTCCATGTAGGTTTTGGTGCCCAACTGCGAGGTATCCGGCGCGCCGACGGTGGCGTAGTTCGGGAACAGGTTGATGTATGCGAGCTTCCCGGGGGCGTACTTGCGCACTGCTGCGACGGCTTTCGCGAGCCCGGCGAAATCCCGGGCCCCCGGCTCGTCCATGATGTAGTAGCCCATGATCGCGTCGCTATCGCCGCCTTGCTCGACGAAGTCGCGGATCTTGGCGTCGATTTGCTCGTCGGACCAGTTGCGCCACTCGCGGCTCCAGGCCGAGCCGTTCTCCACGTCGGGGAACATGATGGCCTTCAGGCCGAGGCGCTCGCATTCGGGCAGGTCTCGGGCGAGAACGAACCCGGCCATGGTGAACCCGCACTCGGCGATGCTCTCCAGGCCCTGCTCGTGGTCACTGTGGGGCGCGCGGAACTCATGTTGGGCGTCCCAGGGGAGGATTGGGAAGAAATCGGGGGACCAGGTGAAATCGTTGGCCTCCTGACCCGATGCGGGGGGTGTCTGGAGGGCCAGGAACACGACGAGTATTGCCGCGAGACAGAGGAAGGCTTCGCCGGATGTCAGTGAGACGGGCATGTCGTTACCACTCGCTTTCAGAGATGGGACTGACCGAAGCGGTCAGTTGTGGGGAAGCTGTGCGGCCGGGGGCCTTTCGCCGTTGACAACCCGCACGCTTTGCCCCAGAATAACACTTTCATCGAGTCTCCACCCGAAAGCAGCCTCCTTCATGCAGCCGAACGACATTCAGCCCCGGCCCCCCGACGCGAGCGAGATCCAGTTCGAGGATTACCGCAAGCGTGGCGTCACGTTGCGCGTGGTGCTGATCGCGCTGTTGGTGGCGCCGGTCAACGCGTTCTTCATGGCCGATCTGCACCGCCGCGCCATCGAGGACCCCACGGTGGTGTCCCTGTTCTGGAACTGCCTGTTCATGCTTGTCATGTTCCGGCTTGTGAACAGCCTGCTGCTGCGGTGGGCGCCGAGGTTCGCGTTCTCGCCCGCTGAGCTGCTGACGTTCTTCATCTTGATTTCGGTCTCCACATGCGCCAGCGGCCTGGACACCCTGAAGACGAGTATCGGCACGATGCAGGGGTACGCGTACTTCGCCAGCCCGGAGAACCATTGGGAAGACCTGTTCGGCGATTTCCTGCCCTTGAGCATGACGGTGAACGATCTGCCCGCGATCGAGCGGCTGTGGAAGGGCGACAGCTCGATCTTCGACCCGCGGAACTACAAGGTCTGGGGTCCGGTCATCTTCCGCTGGTGGCTGTTCTTCACGTGTCTGTGGGGCTGCACGGCGGGTCTGGCAGTGTTCTTCCGCAAGCGCTGGGTGGAGCGGGAGCGGATGAGCTTCCCGATCGTCCAGTTGCCCTTCGAGGTCAGCCAGGTCAGCCCGTCGAGCATCAAGCACCCGGCGCTGTGGATCGCCTTCGGGGTCGCGGCGTCCATCGGCATCATCAATGGATTCCACGTCTTCTACCCGCAGATTCCTCAGATACCGGTGAAGATCGGCCAGAGCCCGATGATGAACCTGTCGCGCTTCTTCGTCGGGCGTCCGTGGAATGCGGTGGGGCGGCTGCACGCGTGCTTCTACCCGTTCATCACGGGGCTGGGGATGCTGCTGCCCCAGGACATGAGCCTGTCGTTGTGGCTGTTCCACCTGCTGTGGAAGGCCGAAGCGATTGCGACCTCCTGGTTCGGCCTCAATAGCATTCGCGAGTTCCCTTACATGAAGGAGCAGTCCTTCGGCGGCTACCTGGCGATCATCGGCTTCGCGCTGTGGGCGGCGCGCCCGTACTTCAAGGCTGTGTGGGAGAGGATCATCGGCGGCGGGGACCCGGAGCATCTTCATGGCGGGCCTGATCTACGTGGTGGCGGCGGGGATCTCCATCAAGATGGCCTGGTGGGTCTCCGTTGCGTTCTTCGTGCAGTACTACCTGATGACGATGATCGTCGGGCGAATCCGGGCGGAGATGGGGCTGCCGACCCACGAGATCGAGCGCCTTGGGCCCACGGTCATGCAGGGGAATATCCTGGGCCTGAACAATCTGGGCGCTCAGAACCTCACTTCGCTGTCGCTGTTTTTCGGCTTCACGCGGGGGCTGCGATGCTCGTCGCCTCGATGTGCTTCGTGCCGGTGGGCATCTTCTTCGCTTACTTCTGGTATCTCTATCTGGGATACCGCTACGGTTGGGGCGCCGACTGGAGCCCGTGGATGCCGTGGTCCAGCCAGGAGGCGTGGCGCCAGTTGACAGGATGGCTGACGTCGCCGAAGGGCTTCCACTGGGGGCGCACCATCGCTACCGGAGTCGGTTTCGTCATCTACTTCGGGTTGATGGTGGTGCGGACGCGGTGGGTGTGGTGGCCGATCCACCCGGCGGGCTTTGCGATCTCGACCACCTGGTACATGTCGCACATGTGGACGCCGATGCTTATCGCCTGGTCGACGAAAAGCCTGGTGGCGCGTTATGGTGGCCTGCGGGCGGTTCGTGCCCTGCCCGCGATAGCCTTCGGGTTGATCCTGGGCGACGTGATGACCGGGGCGGGATGGACGATCTACTCGCTGATAACCCGTGTGAACACGTACGCGTTCTGGCCGTAACGGGAGCGGGCCGCAA
>JALGSS010000278.1 GCA_029821745.1 Candidatus Zipacnadia bacterium | reverse complement strand
TGAACTGGTCGCCGATCCACACGTCCACAGGCACGACCTTGCCGGTTACGAGCGGGTGCCGAGCGCTCAGAAGCTGCAGTTGGGGCTCCGCCACGACCTCGGGCTCCGTGGCGTTCATCTTCTGCGCGAGGGCGCCCTTGGCACCGATGAAGTCGATGATGCCCAGTGTCCGCAGGTTGCCCTCCAGCGGCTCGGCTGCCTCGGCGACGCGTGACGTGACTGCTCGCAGGATGCGCTCGACTTCCGCCTCTATGTCGAGCAATGTGCCCCGCAGCTCATTGCCGACCTCCACCACCTCGAGGGGCTCCATGAACACGGTCGCGCCGCTGTCGGAGCGCCCTTGGACAACCCCCCGAATCCGCGACTGCTGGTTGGCCTGCACAGGGAGACAGAAGCGGCCTTCGCGCTGGACGATGACCGGCTCCTGCAGCGTGCCTCGCTCGACCTCGGCGCGGAGGATGGATTCCACGCGCTCTCGCAGGCGGCGCTCCAGGGCGTCGGAGCGGACGGTCAGGCGATGCAGCTCGTCGGAGGCCCGGTTGCGGACGTTGGCGTCGTCGTCGATGCAGCGCGCGATCTCATCCTCGATATCCTGATGCACGGACAGCGTCTCGGCCAGCGCGGACAGCATCGGGGCTTCGTCGGCCCCCTTGACCAGGTAGTCCCGCATCCGCCTGGCGCAACGCAGGGCGTCCGAGACACGGAGCAGATCCTCCGGATCCAGGAGACCGTAGGTCCGGGCGCGCCCCACGAGCGGACCGATGTCTGTCAGTCCGCCCAACGGCGGGTAACCCGCGGTTTCCAGCAGTCGGCGCATCTCGCTGGTTTCCGCGAGCCTGTCGCGGATCCACGCGAGGTCATCGCGGGGCTGCAGTGACAGGGCCCGCTGCTTGCCCAGAGAGCAGGCGGTCAGCCCGGCCAGCATTTCCTTGATCTTGGGGTACTCAAGCACTCTCAGACTACGTTCGTCCATTGCCGCTTCCCTTGCTCTACGCGCAGAACGCACAACGCGGGCGCCGCCTGGAGTCCGGCACGGAGTCCCGACGCCCGCGACACACGGGTGGCTGGTTGCGTCTGCGTCCGTCAGGGCGACGTCTCGTGAGGCTCGTCGTCCTGCGCGTCGTGTTCGATGATCCGCTTCAGATGCACAACAGTGTCGGGGCCGAAATGGCCCTGTCTACACAGGATAGCCCAATCGGTGAGAAGAGACAACGAGTGAACGTCGCGGTCGTTCTCATGCATCCGGGCAATTCCGTACGGCTCATTGGTCAGGGTCGCGTCGACCGTGTCGTCACTGATGGAATGGACGCGGAACCACAGGTGCTCGCGGTCCTTCTCGTCTCTGGCGTCGTCGACGGTATACCCCAGTTTGACCATGAGCACGTAGTTCTCTTCATCCGCCCCCAGCTTCTCGTGCAGTTCGGCGAATTCGCCGAAGCGCTCCCCGGCAAGCAGGGCCATCCGTTCGGTCTCCATATTGGACAGGAACATCAGCGGGTCGCGCGAGAGACGACGCGAGTACTTCGTGGGAGAATGATGCCGCTTGCGCAGCAGGCCTCGCTTCGGCGTGGCGAGAACTCCCGATGGCACGGAGTGGGCCTCATCGCGATCCGCGGCGTCTCCTCCCGACCTCGGCGGGAACTGGTGGATGGCGGCTTCCCACGGGAGCCACACGAGAGCAATTCCCGCCCCGACGACGAAGGCTTCACCCGGCGGGGGGACGTCCTGCTCAATGAATAGCGGCCCGATCACATTGATCAGGTCGGCCATTTGGCCGGCGTTCGCGCTGGGGATGTCGAACATCTCCAGTTCGATGCTCCCGCAACGGGTGAGGCCGTGGGTGTGCATCCAGACCGGTCCTTCCGGGCGCTCGTCTTCACTCACTGCGTGGATCGAGTACAGAGTCGCCGGGGGCGGCGGAACTCCGGAGGCCGCGAGGTCACGGATCCATTCGCCAACATAGGGCTTGCCCGCGAGGGGATCCAGCACGAGCACCACTTCCGGGACGGCGGCGGCAATTAGCTTGGTGAGCGCATGGAAGTCCGACAGCGGGTTTTGCCCCAGCACAGCGGAAATGATTACCGACCACCGGCTGTCCCGCACGTCCGTTTCCTCGCCGGGGATGAGGCGCGCCCATTCGATGAAGATGTCGTCCAGCCTCTGCGACGGATGCCCCCAGAGGTGGAACTCCAGAGGGCCCTCTTCGCCCTCTCTGTCCAGCTTGCCGGACAGCCCCCAGGATGCCGGCGGGTAGTCACCGCCCTCCGAGGCCTCGACGTCCCGCACCGGAAGCGCGGAACTCGCCAAGCTCTCGCGCACCGTGGACTCCTCGGGGCATTCAGCTCGCGGCGGCAGCAGCGCCACGAGTTCGCACGCCACGCGCTCGCGCTCCTCGACGATCGGCCTGTAGTCCTCGGGCAGGCTCATGCCTGGACACCCCTCATGCGCGGCGTGCCGATGTGGTAGCTAGAAGTCGAGCTTCCTCCCGAGTCCGAGGCGCTCTCGGTGGGCCTCAGTCACGCGCTCGAGACCCTCGCGCACTCGCGCCAGTTGATCCTCGTGCACCGGCGGGCACTCGTCCTCGATGTCCAACGAGGGCTCTCCCGCGAGAGCCCTCAGTGAGTTCTCGAGGCCCGCCGGCAGCCAGTCCAGGGAGTACCCGCCCTCAAGGACGACGACGATTCGGCCCCCGGAATGCCTTTCTGCCGCCGACACGAGATCAGCCGTCATGTCGTGGAAAGCCCGCACGGAGCAGTTCATGTGGGCGATGCGGTCGCTGTGGTGGATGTCGTAGCCCGCCGAGACGAGGACGAGCTGGGGCTGGTATTCGTCGAGGGCGGGGACCACCACCGTGGCGAACGCCGTCCGGTAGTGCCCGTCCCCGGCCCCGGGGAGCAAGGGGATGTTGATGTTGAACCCGGCGCCCTCTTCGACGCCGACTTCATCCAGATTCCCCGTTCCGGGAAACAGGCCATACTCGTGCAGGGAGATGTAGAGTACATCGCGCCGGTGGTAGAACATCTCCTGCGTGCCGTTCCCGTGGTGGACGTCGAAGTCCACGATGGCGACGCGCTCGACGCCGCTGCGGATCGCTGCCTCGGCGGCGAGCGCGACATTGTTGAGGAAACAGAAGCCCATCGCGGTGTCTGGGCGCGCGTGATGGCCCGGCGGACGCACCAGGCAGACAGACCGGTGAGGCCCGTCACCAACCGAAACCTGAGCGGCAGCGATGCAGCCTCCAGCGGCAAGCAGTGCGGCATCGCACGTAGTCTCTGTGGCGATCGTGTCCACGCCGAAGGTGTCGCCGCCGTGAGCGCAGATGCTCCGCAGGTACTCCAGGTAGTCGGCGTCGTGGAGCCACTCAACCTGCTCGTCCGAGGCGGGCCCAAACTCCAGAGCAAAGAGGCGGTCTATCCAGCCCGTCTCCTCTAGGTGGGTCAGGGCTACATGCAAGCGCTCCCGGTTCTCCGGATGCCAGGTCTCTCCGTGTGTTAGGAACAGATCGTCATAGACCAGTCCAACCATGCCGGCAGCGTCCCAATCCCTGCGCCTGTGATGTGTGGGCCTACTTCTCGCGCTCCAGTTTCACGTTGTCGATATAGAAAACTGTCTTCTCAGTGGCCTCGCTGACGAAGCCCAGCCATCGGAAGCGACGCCAGTTCGGGCTGCCATTGGCGAGACCCTCGAAGGTCTGCTCCGGGCCGTCCTGGACAGCCACGGAGAGGGTCCACGTCTCGGCGCTTCTGCCCAACCGGCAATCGATTTGCATGTGTGTCCATCGGCCATGGGGCACCGTCATCAGCGTCTTCCCGCCGACCTTGAGCGCCCCTGTGGCCTCGATCCGCAGCGACGGGCCGACCTGGTACGGGTTCTGGGAATCGCGCCACTCCTGCCAGAAGATGGCGCCGGGCTCCACGCGCACGTCAAAGGACAGGTGCGCGATCCCCGTGGAGTATCGGGGGCGGTACACGAGGTGCGGCTGCCAGTTATGCTCCAGGCCCGGGGCATCGGTGAACTTCAGGCTGTGCTTGCCGCCTGCCGCTCTCTCGTCCGTCACCCGGATGCTCGCGCCCTGTTCCTCGCCGCTGGTCGAACAGTTTGTCGCCTGCTCACCGGCGGGCGTGTCCTCGAAGTCGTCCGCGATGGGCTTGGGTTTCTCCGGTGCGGGCAGGTCGATGACCTCCCGCACGACGGCCTTCGGCGCTGCCACCCATTCAGCTTCTCCGTACAGACCCACGCTGCTGATGTCGAAGGGCTGGTAGCCGATCTTGAAGGCGGGCGAGTTCTCCTTGAGGCGGAAGTCGTGGTTCTCGGCATCAACGAACAGCGGATCGGCGACAATGGAGCCCTCATCTCGCCCCAACTCCTGCCAGTCCTCGAAGGCGTAGCCGTCGAAATCGAAGTCCTCGCCGGAGGTATCCCAGTACAGGTTGTTGCGCAACGTGTAGTTGCCGTTGCTCCAGTTGCCGCTGATGGGCATGCCGGTGTTGCTCAGCACGATATTGCGCTCTGCGGTGAAGGAACTGTGCTCCTCCTGGCGGGAGCGGATGAGGTTGCCGGTGTGGGATGAGAACGCCAGGATATTGTTGCGGATGATATTGTCGCGCCCGTAATGCTGGTGGAAGGCGCCGGTCTTGCAGTTGTAGCAGATGTTGCTTTCCATCACGATGCCGGTGCTGCCCTCGTCGGTGTACAGCCCCCAGCCGCCGTACGAGTACGAGTAGACATCGTGGATCAGGTTGAAGCGCTCCACGGTTCCCGGCGACAGGCCCAGGGAGTAGATGCCTCCCATGTCGCTGAGGACGCCCTTACCCAGGTTGTGGATGTGGTTGTACTCGAAGATATTGTGGTTCGCGGTGCTGGGCGCGTACCCCCAACTCCAGCCGACGGAGCAGCCGGAGTAGTAGAAATCGCAGATCTCATTGTGAGAGATCGTGTTGTAGCTGCTGCGGCCGACCCAGACGCCGATCCCCGCGCGGAACACGTGCCCACCATCGTGGATGAAGCAGTTGTCGACGGTGTTGTGGCTCGACTGCCGCTCCTCCTGGGGCGGAAGACTGGTCATGCCGAGCCGCACGCCGCCGCCGCCCATGTCATGAATGTGGCAGTGGAAGATGCGGTTGTTCTGACAGCCCTCGCCGAGGATCACCGCATACTCGCCGACGTGGGCGATCTCACAGCGCTCAATGGCGCAGTTGCGGGCCCCCGTTGCATCGACAGCCGCGCTCAGGTGAACCGCTGCCTGGCCGTCCAGGTAGGTTTCCTTCGAGGAGCCGTCCCACTCGGCGTGCTGGAAGGACAGGCCGTTGAGGGTGACATAGCTCACCGGCAGGCCGATCTCAGAGTCTCCGCGGAACTGCACGAGGTGCTGGATGCGAGGCGCTACCACGTGGGCCGCGGTCATGTCCTCGCCCTCAACCGGCCAGTAGTACAGGACGCCCGTCTCCCGGTTCAGATACCACTCGCCGGGGCTATCCAGGGCCTCGAAGTAGTTCTCGAGGTGGTAGCGCTCCTTGCGGTCCCAGTACCCGACAGGCCAGCCGCTGCGGTTGGTGAACAGGACTTCGTTCGTCTCTTCGCGCAGCTCCTTGATCCAGTGCAGCGAGGCCGTCCAGGAGTGGTACAGGATGATCTGCACGTCGTCGAGGTTGTCCCAGCGCTCAATGTCGCCCGGCGTGTACTTGAAGCCCAACTTGTAGCTGCTGTCGCCGCGGGCCTTGGCGCGATCCGTCAAAGGCTTGAGGGTGCCGGCGATGCGCAGGTAGCCGTCGTTGGGGGTTCTTGCGCGCGTGCGGCGCTCTCCGTTCACGAAGAGCTGCTGGAAGTACCAGTCGCCGTCCTCCACTTCCTGGACCTTCGCCGTCCACAGTTCGCCCTCGCCCTTCTGCCAGCCGCCGATCTCCGAGCCGCCGGAGAATACGGGCTGCTCGCCGGGGTAGGCTGCGTATACCGTCGGCGCATTCTCAGTCCCGGAGTCTTCAGGGGTCAGGACGATGGGTGCATCGAGGCTGTAGACTCCGCCTCGGAACTGGACGGTCAGCGCCCGGTCCGTGACATCGGGCCGCAAGGCCCGAGCTGCATCCTGTGCTCCGTCGAAGGTCGCCAACGGGCCGTCGGTGCCGTCTGCATTCGGTGCAGCGAGTTTCCCCGTCCAGGCGTCATTCCCCTCGGGCGAGACATACAGATCCGCGCTCTCCTGCGCACTCAGACAACTGGCAAGCATGAGACACATCGCGGCCATCGAGGCCATCTCGGCAGCAAGTCGCATGGGACACCTCCGCCCG
>JALGSS010000277.1 GCA_029821745.1 Candidatus Zipacnadia bacterium | reverse complement strand
GTTCACCAGGTCCCACGCCTGGATGTCCGACCACTCGCTCTTCGGGTTGGAGTTGGTCCAGGTGTGGAACACGCGGATGAAGGGCTTGCCCGCGTAGAGGTGGTACTCGTACTCGTCCAGGAAAGTAGCGCCGGAATCTGGCATAGTGATCTCGCGGTTGACCCGAAAGCTGCCATGCATGCGCCCCCATGTACTGGACATCAGCCTTACGCCGTAGCTGCTGGGGCGCCTACCCTCAGTCCAGCGGAACTTCGGCTTCGCATCGATCCCCGCAGTCTCGCCGCCGACCTTGACCTGCGAGCCGACCAGGTCTTCTCCACCCGCAATGCGCTCATCACCACCGTACTGACCGTCCCCGTCCCGGTCGAGCCAGATTCCGGCGAGGGCTCCCGGCGCGAAGAGCGAGCACTCCAGCTTCAGAACACCCGTGTCCGCAATGAATGACCCAGCTTCGCCCTCCGTTAGTTTGATGCCCTGGGCCGGGGGCGGGGAAGGAAGCACGGAGGCTCCATACTCGACGCTATACACCCGTTCGCTATTGGCGGGTATGTCCGCCTGGAAGTCCAGCAGTAGCCACTTGATCGAGCCGTCAGACCACCGGGCGAGTTGCCGCCCCTGAACCGGGACGGCGCGGCCCGAGGGATCGACGAGGCGCAACACATTGTGTAGCCACTGCGAATGGACCTCCCCCTCCGGAAGCGGTATGCCCTGGGTAATGGGCCAGGCGGTCAGGTCCACATCGTGAGGGTTGCGGATGGTGAGCGGGATGGTCCTGCTGGTGTCCGGGGGGCGAAGCGCCGTCACGACGGGCGTAGGTTGAGCAATGCCCGTCCGCACAACCTGGTCGCCCTCGGGAGTGGTACAGGTGAGACGGTAGTGCGCCCCGTTCGGGCTCGTGTCCCGCCCGTCAATGAGGGGGTTGAAGAAGAGCCGATGATTGCTCTCCGCTTCCTTCTCCTCAACGACCTTGCCGTACTCCTCCGTCGTCCCGTACTCGAACTCCGCCTTCACCGGCCAGGTAGTGGTGAATGTGACGCGGCCCCAGCCGGCGACCTCCAGATGCCGGATCTCCCGGGCCACCGGGCGGATCTCAGGGACCTCGGCCAGCAGGAAGAGGTCCTCGACCCGCGGGGTGCCTTCACGCCGGACGAGTTCGACGGTGATCACGTCGCCCGCACTCACGTCCACCAGGTCTTCGGCGATGAAGAACGCCTGGCGTCTGTTGTCTTTCCCGGCAACGGCGATGCCCAGACGCTTCTCGTTGAGAGAAAGCGTGTATACCTGTCGGCCCGCGTCGTCGTAGGCGATGAACGCAGGATGGTAACGGCCCGCCCGTGGCACGGTGGCCTCGATCGTGTACGGCGCGCCCTCGAGGATCCGCACGCTGGGCATGTGGTATTCGGTGAAGTTGTCGTACTGGAAGCCGTGGGTCACGCAATCCTGAATGGGCAGGACGATGTTGTCGGGGTCTGCGCGGGCCCCCCGCTGCAAGTCGAGACCCCAGGTGACGGCGATGTGCTCGCTCTCGGTCGCGTCGGACAACAGCTTGATCGGTTCGCGATCGGCCTCGCCGGGGATATCGATGGTGAACGACGAGAGGTTGTCGACCATCTTATAGGGCTGTCGGGTCTCGAGGAGCACATGTGCCGAGCAGCGGGTGCGGCCAGCCTCCTGGTTCAGATCGAGGTCGGCGCAGATGAAGAGGCTCTTGCCCGCCGCCGCGGCGCGGGCGGAGAGGCTCTTCTCGCTCCCGTCCGGATTGAAGGCCCGAACTCCGGCGCCGTATGACCCGCCGGTGAGCATGTAGTCGATCCCGCGGATGTCCTGGCGCCCGGTGGACTCGTCGTTGTCGGCCTGGATGTAGACGATGAGGCCCATGTTGTCGAGCACGGGCGGCTGGAGGAAGTCCACGCGCCAGAGCCACCGTCCCCGGCCGGCGCTGCCCAGGGAGATGGCGGTCATGTCAAGGCCTGGAGCGTAGTTGTCCTCGCCGACGGAGTCTCCCTGGTCCCTGGTCTTGTCGGTCGTCAGCAGTTCCAGGGCTTCGGCAAAGTCGGGGTCGGAGCCCAGTTGCTCCTCGACGGCATCGGGGATCCCGTCTCGGTCGTTGTCTTGAGCGTTGACTGCGAAGGGCAGCAGAAGGGCGAGTACAAAGGCCACGAGACTAAGGCGATGGCTCATATGATGACCTCTCTTGGGTGCGTGGTAATTGGTGCACGCCCCACGCGCACGGCGAGGCTTCCTGTCCACGCAGCGCCATTCCGGAGAACGTTCCACCACTAGTCTTGTTCCGCTCCGAGGCCGGCAAGTCCTCTGCCGTGGGGCGAGACGGGCCGGCGTGGTTGCGCGCGACAACGCCCCCCGTGAGCAAACAATAGGCCATAGAGGAACCCATACAAAAGATGTAGAATACTCCCCGGCAAGAGGGTTCACTGTGAACCCGCAATCCCTGGAGTGCAGAAGGTGACGACTGACATGTCAGATACACTGAAGGCCGGTGTCATTGGCCTGGGCGGCATTTCGGCGCAGCACATCTCGAACTACCGCAAGGCGGAGGGCGTTGAGCTTGCTGCCGGCGCGGACATCGACAAGGCCGCGGCGGATGCAACCGCGGCGAAGTACGGGTTCAAGGGTTTTGATGACTGGCGCAAGATGCTGGACGAGGTCGAGCCCGACGTCGTGAGCATCTGCACGCCTCCGTTCCTCCACCGGGAGATGGCGGTCGAGTGTCTGCGGCGCGGCATTCATGTGATGTGCGAGAAGCCAATCGCCTCGACGATGGAAGATGCAGAAGCGATGGCCGCCGCGGCAGGTGAACACGACGCGCAACTGATGGTCGCGTACTGCCACCGGTGGCATCCAACGATCAAGAAGGTCAAGCAGTTGCTTGACGCCGACGTTCTCGGCAAGCCCCTGTTCTACCGATGCGCGTTCGCCGGCTGGGTCGAGTTCGCGGACAACCACCGGGCGAGCAAGATGCAGGCGGGCGGCGGCGCGCTGATGGATAACGGGTCGCACGCGACCGACATCTACCAGTTCCTGATGGGTAAGGTATCCAACGTCTCGTGCCGCGCCGGGACGCTGCTGCAGAGCATGGAGACAGATGACGTCGCGGTGATGATCTTCGAGGGCGAGAACGGGTGCTTCGGCGAGGTGCTCGTGGGTTACTCACTGCCTGGGGATCATACAGAGTTCAAGATCGTGGGCGAGAAGGGCGTTATCAAGATCGAAGACTACTTCTCCGGCCCGGTGCTGTTCCAGCCGAAGGGCACAGGCGAGTGGCTGGCGCACGAGGTCACTCCCGGTGATCGTTTCGAGGGCGAATTCGGCAACTTCCTTGCCGCTGTCCGCGGTGAGGCCGAGCTTCTCAGCACCGCGGAGACGGCGCTTCATGTCCACAAGGTCATCGCGGCAGCGTATGCGGATGCGCAGGCCAAGGGTCAGAGCGTCGAGTAATCGCCGCAAAGCCGGCACACTGATGCCGCTGCCCCGGTTCCACGGGCAGTGCCCGTTCTCAGCGCTTGTGCTGTCGCGGCTGATCTCGGGAACGGTTTGCACCGACAGGGGCGAGGGCCATCAAATGGACAGGCGGCTTCGGTGTCATGTGCGGCGACAGGAGAAGTCGAGGGATGCTAGAATCATGCTACGGGCGGAGTTCGGGGGGACACGGTGCGGAAAAAAGTCCGGGAGGCTTGGCGAAGCGAAACGGCCGGTCCAGCGGGTAAGGGACTTCTGTTTCGGCCCCGTACTGGAGGGTGTCTATGACCGACAGCCGAGTTCTCTCGAACTCGCCCCCCGTTCGGCCATGCACCGTCCGCGTCGCCAAGCCTACCAGACTAGCCGATTGTGATCATAACCAGCCACATTCCAGCTAAGTGCCAGCAGGCGTCAACTTATGTTCAATTTGCATCAGGCCGATTGTGCGCCATCCATAGCAGCCGCCACGAGCCCGCCGATGGGCACGATGTGAGTGAGGCGAAGTGATCGGGGGGAGCCACGCATGTTCTGCCCCGACCCGGGACGGACGAGCACCCCGGGCGGTCGCTGGTGTTTCCAGGGGGAAGCCTGACGATGATGGAACCGCGCACAGACTTCAGTGTGCTGATTGTGGAAGACGATGAACGGCTTGCGTGGACCGTCGCCGAGACGCTACGCGACGCGCACTGCGAGGTCCGTCTGGCGACGACGGGTGCAGACGCGCTCCACGAGGTCCGCGAGAGCCCTCCGAGCCTCGTGCTGCTCGACTTGGGCCTGCCTGACATCGACGGGATGTCCGTATGCCGCGAAGTGGTGGCGCTGCGTGGTCCGCGTGTCGTCGTCATGACGGGGCGCGACGACGCGGACACGGCGGAGAAGGCGCTGGAACTGGGGGCTGACGACTACGTGCGCAAGCCGTTCTTCCTGAACGAGCTGCGGGCGCGGGTGCGAGCGGCCCTGCGTCGATGTCAGCCCGAGGGGCAGGATGTGCTGCGCGCGGGGCGACTTGAGATCGACGCCAACCGTTGCACGGTCACCGTCGACGACCGGGTGGTCCAATTGAGCGGAACGGAACTGCGACTCTTGACGTTCCTGGCCGCGCACCCAGGTTGGCTGTTCTCGAAGGAACGGCTTCTGGAAGCGCTATGGCCGGAAGACCGTGCGGCCCACGCGGTTCAGGTTCACATCTCGAACGTGCGACGCAAGATCGAGACGGACCCGAGCGAACCGAAGATCATCGTCACCGTCAAGGGATTGGGGTACAAGCTGGTCGTGTGAGGGTTCGGAGGCCCGTGAATCGCAGGTGTGGGCTCAAGATTCGACGGGTATGCTCCCATAAACAGGGCATGAGCCCTATTATCGCGCGAGTACTCCGGTAATCCATTGACTTGGGGACAGTTTTAGTGCGATAATAGTGGAACATTTCTCGGACTCGCACTGTCTATGTAGCAGAGCTTAGCGAAAGCTACTATATAGAATAGTAAAGGCATAGCGCATAGCGCATGGTATCCATGAAGTCTCGACATGTATTCACGATGGTGACGGCGATGTTCTTCGTCATGGCCGCGGGCAGCGTTTCGGCGCAGCATGCGGGGCTGACGATCAACGTCGATGGCGTGAAGCGTGTTCCCGTTGAGAGCTTCCAGCACGAGAGCCTCCAGCCGGCGGGGCAGTCCGCCCAGGAAGCCTTCCAGCCAATAGACAACCCCCTCGAGAGCATCCTTTACGACCCCAACCACAGTTGGGCTCAGGGCCAGAGCAATCGGGACCTGTACAAGTTCGACGTCGAGTGGGGAGCTGCAGAGGGCCTGACGGTGTCGCGCAACTTCCGTCAGAAGCGCGTTGCTGCCAAGAATCGTCCCCTTTCCGAGGCGATACAGGAACAGACGACAGAGAGCGCGTCCGTCAGCCCCTTCGACGGGTTCAACCTGACTGTGAGCAGAAATATGGTTGAGACGCGCGACTTCACCAACCTGAGTCTCGGCGGCAGCGAGACCCAAACGCTGGCGGTCAAGCAAGCCTTCGGTGGCGGCGCGACGGGCGGCGCGATGGACTTCACGAGGACGGTCAAGACCAATCTCGCCCCGGTGGATGCGGAACGGGAGTTCTCGCCACTGACGGACACGCAGACCACAACGAGCGAGCAATTCAAGCTCCTGCAGAACTTCGCGGTGCTCGGCAAGGCGGCGAAGGTGGAATACACCCGCGGCCTGACGACCGTTGAGAAGCCTGACAAGCGGGCGGCCGAGCAGCGGTCTCAGGGCCTTTCCTTCGACATGGGTCTGTGGGCCGACACGAACGTCAAGGCAGGTTTCCAGCAGTCCCACGCGAATACCGATGCCGGCCTGCACATGCAGGACCGCAGCTTCTCCGTATCACGACAGTTCAACAGCGGCGCGGCGCTAGTGTCGCTGGGCAATAAGGCAGTGCGCAAGGGCGGGTCGACAACGGCGACGAAGACCCAGCAGTACCACGTCCCGTTGCGTCTTGATGGTCGTACGGTGGCCATGGCGTTCGACGCGAAGACCGTCCAGGTGAATGACAGACTCACGAATGAGAGCCGTAGCGCGACGTTGGCGACCAAGCTCTGGGGCAACGACGTGAAGTGGTCGTGGGTGCGGAACATCAAGCCGGTGAAGGGTAAGCAGGTGAAGGAGAGCAAGGCGGCATTCTCTCTCCCCTTCAATTTCTTCGGCGAAGATACCGCCTTCAACTTCTCGTCTGATGCAACTACCACCAATAACGTCCTGACCAAGAAGCTGCGCGTGGCGCAACTCGCGCTGCCGCTGACGCACTTCCGTAAGGGTGCGAA
>JALGSS010000276.1 GCA_029821745.1 Candidatus Zipacnadia bacterium | reverse complement strand
ATCTGGAGCCGCGAGAACAACAACTATATCATCGATCCGGAGACCGATGGGCCGGAGCTGAAGTGGGGAATCACCTCGGGACGCCCGGGCTCGGGCTGGACTGCGAGCCTAAGCGGCGACGGCGACCTGCTCTATCCGGGGAAGGACGGGCCCTTCGGGTGCATCCGCCTGGCGGGGATCCGCGACGGGATCGAGGACTACGAGTACCTGTACCTGTTGTCGGCGCTGGAGGGCGACCTGGAGGTTGGGCGTGAGGCCTGCCTGCCGGTGACCACGAGCTTGACGGCCTTCACGCGGGACCCGGAGACGGTGTATGCGCAGCGAGACAAGATCGCCCGCCGCATCGAGGCGTTGATGGGGAAGTAGGGGGAAGACGGCGACCTACGATAGCACGTTTGTAGACTCACATGACCGGGTGGGGGCTGCGTTGTACCTAACCCCCCGGCCCCCTTCCCTGCGAGGGAATGGGGAGCACGGCACGCGTGCTTCGCGAACTCACATGAGAGGGTGCCACTGGTCCCGCAGCGCGGGACCAGTGCGTCGTTGGCCCGTCGCCTCTGCCGTTCGTAGCCGCAGGTCTTCAGCCTGCGGCCGTTGGTCTGCGCCGTTGCCGTTAGCCCCCGAAGAGGGCGGGACAATCATAGCCGGGGGCGTGAGCCCCCGGAATCGGCATCCAGAGCCCCTGAGCCCTGAAAGGGCGATACAAAACGATAGGAATGCGACGGCTTTGTGCCGCCCCCTGTCGGGGGCTCAAAACGAAGTGCCGGGCGGCAAACCACGGGTTTGCACCCGTGGAATCGGTGCTGGCGCGTTTTCGAGCCCTGAAAGGGCGACACAAGAGCATACTGCCCTTCAGTGCATTGGCCACCAACTCGCCAAGCGCAGCAGCGCTAGGAGGGGGTAGAGCATGGCGATCGCCGACAACAGGGAAACGGTATAGACGGCGATTGTGGGTGCCCTCTCCCAACTGCGGCGGAGGCAGGCGTAGTGCCCAGCGAGCTTCCCGGAGCCGATTGCCACAGCGGCAAGAAGGAGTATGCAGTAGAGAACGCAGACGGCAGCCGGCACCTCCTCAGCCGACAACAGTATCGCTACCCCGTACACGGCCACGAGGCCAGCCCATGTAGTCAGTATCCAACACGCGCCCGTCTGCCTCTCGAACGCCACCCAGAAGGTTCGCAAGCTCCAGAACTTGCGTTTGCCGAACCACGATGTCCATGTACCCCAGTTGGCCCATGCCTTGTGGGAGGGATCGGCGAGGAGCATATGGATCTCTTTTACTATGCCCATATTCCGCTCCATGTGGCCGGCAACCCGTGCCACCTGCCCGAACTGCCAGGCGGAGTTGCCGATGTCCAGCACACCGAAGAGCCAGAGGAAGAACGCAGCCGCGACCAGGGGCAGAACGAGCCAAGGGACGTGCTCGGGGAACTCACCTCCCTTCTCCCGCGCGCACGCGAGCACCTGGTGCTCCGCAAACCCGATGGCGCCCAGGGCCGCGATGAGCCACCCCATCTTGCGGTTGATCTCTTCCCGGAACTCTCTTGCATCCTCACGGAGCTGTGCGTAGATCGCGCGGCGGTCGTCGGGGTCCATGCGAAGCCCCCCATCTCAGCCTTGACCAGCATAGCGCTGGTTGTCCGCTTACCATTCGCGTCGGTTGGAGGCCAGGTTCAGCGAGGGTCCCCACCCTATTTGTGTCCTCGTCGGGGATATCGCGTCAACAGTATCACAGATGGGCAGGTCAGGCAACCAGTTCGTCAGAGAGAAAGCGGGATTGCCTGCGAAGAGAGGAAGAGCGGTGTGGGGCGCGAACTCACATGCAAGTGTGGCACACTGCCGGTCTCATCGGCGGCGTGCTGGATAGGCCACTCATACACACTGGTTCCACTGCGTGGTAACCAGTGCCACCCGTCGATAGCAGGTTCACAGGGCCGCATGGAAGTGTGGCACACTGCCGGCCTCATCGGCGGTGTGCTGGATGGGCCATTCGTACACACTGGTTCCACTTCGTGGTAACCAGTGCCACCCGTCGATAGCAGGTTCACAGGGCCGCATGGAAGTGTGGCACGCTGCCGGTCTCATCGGCGGCGTGCTGGATGGGCCACTCATACACACTGGTTCCACTGCGTGGTAACCAGTGCCACCCGTCGATAGCAGGTTCACAGGGCCACGTGACCGGGTTCCACTGGCACGTGGCCCGTCACATCCGGCGGTCGGCGTGCGGCGCGGGGTCAGTCGGCAGCCTGCGCGAGAATCTCCTCCTCCGATAGCGCTCCGCTGAATATCTTGATGTCGTCCAACCCACCCTCGAAGGCGTATGCGTTCTTCCTCCCGATGTAGTTGCCCAACACCAGTGGTCGCCGGCTTGACTGGGGCGCGATCGTGCCCTCAAACTCGGTGGAGGCCTTCTCAACAGCGTTCACATACGCTCGCAGGACCTTGCCGTCCCACGTGACTGCCATGTGGCTCCAGAAGTTCGGCGGGGCGGACCATGCTGCGGTCGACACCTGGGGCTCCTCACCCTCGGGCGTGCCCACCTGAAATGCCAGCCGCGCCCAGAAGCAGCGCAGGCGCCAGCCGGGCCATGGCGGATCGCCGCTCTTGTCGCCCTTCATGCAGGCCACCTCGTAGGTGGCGTTTCTCCTCGCCGGCTTCACCCAGGCCATGACGGTGAATGGGCCTGTGAAGTTGAAGTCCTCGGACTTCGCCACATTGAGGCCCTGCTCCAGCTTCCCGTCTAGTTTGAGGGCCTTGCCGACGATGCCGTCGACGAAGGCCGGCTCGGAGTCGCCCGTGGTGAAGAAGGTCGCATCGTGGCCGCTTTGTGTTGCGTCGGCGATCACGCCATCCATCGCGCTGTCCATGGGCCAGTGCGCGATGAGCCCATCCTGCGCGAGAGCAGGGCCGCCGAGGACGACTGTCAGCGCGGCGACGATCAGCGCCAATCGCGGATACGCGTGGCTAGTCAGCATAGACCTCAACCTCCGTGATGCGGGTGTAGTCCTGCTCGGGCCTGAGCGCGGTGCACAGGACGCGGAGTGCATCCGTGGTGACGGGCTGGTCGAGGGTAACCGTGATGCTCTCACCCTCGGCCTCCTGGCCCGATGCCACCGTCGCCCAGCCATCGTCCTCCGGAACCTGGATCTCAAGCTCCGAGACCGTGGACGTATAGACGACGAAGCGTTTCGCGGTCACGGCCTCGGGCCAGCGGACGACGAGCCAGTCGGGCATCTTCTTCGGAGTGCCGTCCCGCCACATCATCCCTTCCGTGAGGCCGTCGAAGATCCGGTCGGGCGTCGAACTGTACGTTGATTTCGATGAGATCTCCACCGTCGGGCTGAAGTCCTCGAAGGCGAGATTCCCGGGCTTCTTGCGCGCCGCATTGGCCTTCGCGATCTGATCGGCGGGGACTGCGATACTCTCGCGGCTGCCCACCTCGTTGCTGGTGGTGTAGATGTGGGTCTCGTAGGTGTCGAAGGTGTCGGTGATCACCGCGCCATCCGTGAGCGGGATGCTCCGCTGCTCCGAGACCACGTACAGGGAGCGCAGGCCGGGCGCGGGAGTGATACTGAGCGTCACATCCTGTGGCTCCGTGGCAGTGTTGACGGCGAAGATGAACAGGTCATCCCCCACGCGTCGCGGCGAGACGTGGATGTGCTCGGGCTTCGGCGCGTCGATCTTGATCTGCACATCCTCCGCCGGGTTCTCAAGGATCGCGTCCTTCAAGTCGGCGACCTCGAAGGACAGCCAGCGCATGCCGATGTCAAGTTCCGGGTAGTTGGAGACATGGCTGTAGGTGTACCACAGGTACCCCTTCGCGCCGTAGATCGCCGCCTGGTAGAGTTGGTTGCGCATCTCGGTCAGGGTGGGTCCCCGCTGGTTCTTCCGGCCGTAGTCGCCGTAGTTGAACGCCTGGGGCGTGATCCAGATTGCCTTGCGCCCTCCGCCGGCCTCCTGGCAGGCTCTCATGAAGGCGCCCGTCTTCTCGATGGGCTGCGCGGCGCCGCCGCCCTTGATGAAACATGGGTACGGATCGGGCATGAGGATGTCCCCGCCGTCCACGTACTTGTAGATGCCCGCGATGGTGTCGTTGAGCATGATGGTTGGACGGTAGGGGTCTTCGTCTCTCACCGTCTCGTACAATTGCCGGCACCGTTCGGGGAGCGCCGGCCTGAGTTCGGGCTCGTCAGCCATGTACCAGGCGAAAACGCCGGGGTGATCCTTGAGGGCCCCAACGCGCTCCCGCAAGCCTTCTGCCTCCTCATCGGTCAGAGGCTTCCCCCAGACAGAGGAGGGGCTGACCATCCCGGGGCCCTGGTAGGGATAGATGGTCACGTGAGTCCCCGCCTCAACAACCCGGTCCAGGTTCTCGCGAACCTTTTCCACGGGGAACCAGTAACTGCTGTAGCTCTGCATGAGTTGATAGGCGTGGTCGTCGGCAGCCATGCGCTCGGAAGGAATGCTGAACCAGCCGAAGGGCAGGACCGGCTCGCCATTGTGCAGCAGCACATTGCGCTCGTCGATCCGCCATTCTTCGGCCACCTGCGGGAGCTTGTGGATGACCTTGGTGACCGCGTGGTCCGCCTGCGTCGATCCTGCTGGAATCAGGAGCACGTGGAGCTGGTAGTCCCCGTCCGCCAGGGCGGGGAGAGGCAGCCGCATGGTGAGCTCACCCTTGGCGGCTTCCTCGGCTCTCGCCAGCAGGGGAACCAGCGCGTCCTCCGTCCCGTCTGCGGGAGTGGGCGTCAGCACGGCAAGAACCGACGCGCCCTCGATCTTGCCTTCCGCGAGCGCCAGCTCCACGTCGAATACGAGCTGCTCGAGATTCTCGGTAGCGTAGATGCTGTCGCGGTACCACGGGCGCTGCATCGTGATGGTGATGGGGCTGTAGGTGATGTCTTCCTGGAGGCTCTTGATGGCGAAATGCACGTCGGGCTTCCGGCGATCCACCAGTTCGAGCCGGAGAGTCTGACCGCCCTGGTTCGCCACCGGGATGCTGAACTCGTACTCCCGATCCTGGCCGGCGTCGAGTCCGTCCTTGACCCACTCGCCGGGGGAATCGCCGAGGACACCGCGCAGCATGATGAAACGGAACCGCGGGCCGGCGTTCTTCACATGAGTCTTCGCTGTGTAGGTCAGTTGCCCGTCGGCGTCAGGCAGAACGCGGACTTCGTAGGGGCTCTTGATCTCCCACAGGTACTTGCCGAAGTCCGCGCCGGGCAGTTGGAGTGCCGCGTAGAGGGACGGCTGATGGAAGCCGCCGGTGAGCGGCGAGAATGTGGAGAGCTCTTCGCCGTCGCCTCGGCGCGCGCGGGTGACGTTGATCGCCCAGTCCCCGGTGGATGCGGCCGTCAGGCCAAGCTCCACGACAGGCAGGCGCACCTCGGCGAACCACTTGTCTGCGCCCAGACTCGCGGCGGCCTGCATGTTGCAGCTCCATTCCACGCTGCGCACATTGCCGCCCTGGCGCATCTGGGCGTCGTAGATGGTGCCGATAGGGTTGACGATGATGTGGTAGTACTCGATGCGTTCCCCAGTCGGATCGATCATGAACTCGATGCAGTCATCGCCCCACACGTTCGTGTCGCGCTCGGTGCGGTCAGCTTTGAGCCCGGCGGGATCGGGCTCGTCCATCTCCGCCCCGATGTAGAGGAATGAGTCATCAAATCTCACCTTGAATCGCGTCTCGTGCTCCGGCTTCTTGTCGGGCATGTCGAGGAAGGAGAATCCGGTGCTCCATTCGCCTGATTGCCAGCAAGGCTCGGAGAGCGCGCCGTCAAGAACGACCGGGCCGCCCGTTGCGACGGCCTCGACGGTTCTGAGATCCGCCGCGAAACACGCGACGGGGAGAGTGATCAGGACGACGAGTGTCGGAAGACGCAGCATAGAAGGCACCTCATTGATGGGATGGCTGGGGAGTATTGGCCAGACGCAAGACAACACGCGCTATCCTATTCGCGGCAGGGGGCTCTGAAACCTACCGCACAGGAGGGGAAATCGGCACGCAGCGCTGAGTCGTATGCCGTCACGGCTCTGCCGATGCGAGATCGGCCCGGGAGGTGTTGACGCAGGCCGTGAGGCGGCCGGATTACGACACCCAGTCGTACCGGGTCGGAGTATCCGGCCGGACGTTGGACGCCGCGCACGTCGGGACTGTCGGAACAACCGGGAGGGATAGGTCGGGCTGAAGCCCTCGTAGTCCGGCCCCTCCGCCGGGCAATGGGACCAGCGGCACCCAGTCATGAATGTCTGTCGTTCCCCCCATTCCTCGCAGGAAGGGGGCCGG
>JALGSS010000008.1 GCA_029821745.1 Candidatus Zipacnadia bacterium | reverse complement strand
TCTCCGAGGTGTTCGAGCATCATCGCCGCAGTCAGGATCGCCGCGATGGGATTGGCAGTTCCCTTGCCCGCGATGTCCGGGGCCGTGCCGTGGGGCGGCTCGAACATCGAGGGACCACTCGCCGAGATGTTCCCCCCGGGCGCCAGACCCAGGCCTCCCTGAAGCACTGAGGTCAAGTCCGTGATGATATCCCCGAACAGGTTTGGGGCCACGATCACATCGTACTTCTCCGGCTCGAGCATCAGCCGCATCGCCATCGCGTCCACGTTTTGCCAGTCGGCCGAGACGCTCGGATGGCGGGCGGCAATGTCATCGAAGACATCGTTCCACAGCGTCATCCCGTAGTTCAGGGCGTTGGCCTTGGTGCAACTGGTGACGCGGCCCAGGCCGCCGCGCTGCTCTGCCAGGGAGAATGCGTACTCGATGACCCGCCGACACCCGGCCTCCGTGAATACCCCCGTCTGAAGGGCAATCTCGCCGGACTGCCCAACGGCGGGCCGCACGTCCCGGTGAGCCTCGAAGGCGTCCTCCCCTGGCCCGTAACGACCTCCCAGGCCGACGTACATCCCCTCAGTGTTCTCGCGGATGACGACCAGGTCGATGTCCGCCGGGTCCTTGTCGGCAAGGATGAAGGGACGGCCCGGGAATGGCTTGATGGGGCGCACATTCGCGAACTGGTCGAAGCCCACACGGATCTTGAGTATCAGGCCGCGGACAGCGACTTCCTCGGGCACCGCATCCGGCATCCCCACGCCGCCGAGGTATATGCCATCGAAAGCTGACAGCGTCTCGATGCCGTCATCAGGCAGCAGTTCGCCGTGCTGGAGGTAGTAGCCACACCCCCAGGGGAAATGCGTGAACTCAAAGTCGCACTCGCCTATTGCGGCGGCAGCCGCCTCAATGACTTTCAAGCCCTCGGGCACGACTTCTTTCCCAATTCCGTCACCGGGAATGACCGCGATCCTGTACGTTCTCATGGCTGTCTCCTCACGAAGCCGCCCAGGCTCGCACCTGGGCGGGAGGACTCGGGGGCGCTCGCGGAGAGTTCTGCTTCTCTATTCCGGAATCTGGTAGTTGGGCGCCTCTTCGGTGATCGTGATATCGTGCGGGTGGCTTTCGCGCAAGCCGGCCGCTGTGATCCGGTAGAACTCGGCTTCGGCCCGAAGCTCCTCGATAGTGGGCACGCCGCAGTAGCCCATGCCGGAGCGCAGACCGCCGATCAGTTGGATGATCACCGCTGCCAGGGGGCCCTTATAGGGCACGCGGCCCTCGAGGCCCTCGGGGACCAGCTTCTCCTCGGCGACATCCTCCTGCATGTAGCGGTCGCGCATGGATTTGCGCTCGCGCATCGCTCCAAGCGACCCCATACCCCGGTAGACTTTGTAGGTCCGGCCTCGGTAAAGCACGCGCTCGCCGGGGCTCTCCTCAGTGCCGGCGAACAGGGCCCCGATCATCACCGATGACGCGCCGGCGGCCATGGCCTTCACGACGTCGCCGGAGTACTTGATGCCACCGTCCGCGACGATAGGGATGTCGTTCTCAGCGGCAGCATCCGCGGCGTCGGCGATGGCCGTGATCTGTGGGACGCCGGAGCCCGAGACAACGCGGGTCGTGCAGCTTGAGCCGGGTCCGATGCCCACTTTGACGGCGTCTGCGCCGGCGGCGATGAGTTCGAGGCATGCCTCGCGCGTCGCGATATTGCCGCCGATGACCGGAGTCTCGGGGTACCTCTCCTTCAGCGCGCTGACCATCGTGATGACGTTGGTGGAATGGCCGTGAGCGGAGTCCACGACGAGCACATCCACGCCCCGCTCAATCAGTGCCGACGCGCGGTCCATACCATCGCTGCCCACGCCGACTGCCGCTCCGACCCGCAGGCGGCCCAGGTCGTCCTTGCAGGCGATGGGGTACTTGGCGACCTTCTCGATGTCCTTGATGGTGATCAGGCCGAGAAGCTGCATGTCCTCGTCGACGACCGGGAGCTTCTCAATGCGCCGCGCGTGGAGAATGGCCTTGGCTTCCTCCAGGGTCGTGCCCTCGCCGGCTGTGACGAGGTCCTCCTTGGTCATCGCATCGCGGACGGACTTCTCCATGTCGGTCTCGAACCGCAGGTCGCGGTTCGTGAGAATGCCGACGAGTTTCCCGTCCTCCGTGATGGGCAGCCCGGAGATGCGGAACTTGGACATGATGGCTTCGGCTTCGCCGATCTTGGCATCCGGGCGCAAGGTGACCGGATCGACGATCATCCCGCTTTCCGATCGCTTGACACGGTCGACTTCCGTGGCTTGTTCGTCGATGTCCAGGTTCTTGTGGATGATGCCGATGCCGCCCTCACGGGCGAGGGCGATGGCGAAATTTGCCTCGGTCACGGTGTCCATCGCGGCGCTGATGAGGGGGATGTTCAGCCTGATGTCGCGTGTCAGGCGCGTCGACACGTCCACATCGGCAGGGACCAGGTCTGATCTGTGAGGGACCAGCAAGACATCGTCGAAGGATAGCGCCAGCCTGGGTTCGCCCTGTGACATTGCGCCCCACCTCTCTTTACTCGTGATTGTCCACCTGTTCAACGTACGTCGCTTTCCACGCCTCGTCGTCCGGGTCGCTGAACTCAATGCCTTGCCACATGAGCTGGGTAAAGTCGTATGGACGCTTCAGCCAGGCGAATAGTTCCGGATTCGCCAGGCCGGACTCATACAGGCCGCGACCCGCGACCAGACCCAATTCGGGAACATCGCCGCAACGTGCGTGGCGCAGCTTGGGGACTTCGCAGGCATACTTGGGATTTTCTACCCAGCCGCGGTCCTCAGTCCGGTACCAGGCGAAGCCCTGACAGACCTCCGCGCCGCCGTAGACCGAGCTGAAGTCCGAGCAGACCCAGTTCGTGGTGATGAGGGGGGTGTTGGGGTCGGGATTGATGGTCACATGGCCGAAGTTCGGCGGCATGATCGCCTTCTCGCCCTGTCTGCATTCGAGAGCGATGCAACTGGAGACGTCGACGCTGTCCGGCCCTGCATTGATGTCATCGACTTCCTGCATGAGGAAGATGGCGGTGCCATAGGCGACTTCGTAGATCTCCGGGTAGCTGGGGCCCCCCTGCCAGATCGCGGGATGGTAGTGGCCTGAGGTCTTCATCAATTCCTGGCCGAACCGGTGCAGCCGGAAGACGCTCAGATCGTAGCGAAGGCTGTGGGTCTTCACCATGTGCTCATTGCCCTGAAGACCCAGGTTGCGATACATCCAGTAGACGATTTCCTGCTCCTCGCCCGCGACGCAGCCGGGGTCCTCGAGGATGGGCGAGAGCGCCTCGAAGGTGCGGACCGAGTACTCCGGGCGCTGAAACTTGCCTGCGTCAGAGTCGACGAAGGCGATCCGCAGCGTCTCCGGGTCGAAATAGATGTTGAGACCGGAATCTTGGACGAGTTGCATCCTGCGCCTCCATAGCTACGAGTTGCTCGGCTGAGCGAGAATCAGTGCCGCGGCTCCCACTACACCCGCATCGTACCCCAACTGGGCCGGGAGAATGGTAAGCCGGCTCGCGGGGGCCTCCATCGCGAAGGCAGACGTGGTCTCCCGCACCGGGGCGAGGTAGGTCTCCCCCATCTCGGGAACCCCACCGCCCAGCACCACGACATCCGGGTCGAGTAAGTTCACGGCGGCGGCCAGGGCGAGGCCCATACTGCGGGCCGATCGGCCCACTATCTCAAGCGCCAACGCATCGCCGCTGCAGGCGGCCTCGCCGACGATTCTGCCCGTGATCTCGTCCGGCGCGAAGGACTCCAGCGCGCTGCCGGTCCGGTCGGCTTCACGGGCCATTCGCCCGATCGCATCACCCGAGCAGAGGGCCTCGACGCAGCCGCGCTTCCCGCAGGTGCAGAGAGGGCCGTCGGGTTCCAGAACCATGTGTCCGAATTCGCCGGCGTTGCTGCTCGCGCCGTGATGGATCCGGCCGTCCAGGATCACCGCGCCGCCGACGCCCGTGCCGATGTTGACGTACAGCACATCTCGGTAGCCCTTGCCCGCGCCGAACAGGGCTTCCCCCAGGCCGCCGGCGTTCGCGTCGTTATCCAGGGTCACGGGGCACTGGAACCGCTCCCGGAACACTCGGACCAGTTCCTGGCCCGGCCAGCCGACGACATGATGGGACCGGCGTATCTGCTGCGCCGCGAAGTCCACGGGGCCGCCGAAGCCGATGCCAATTCCCGCGAGGCCGTCACTACTGTCGCCGACGACAGCGGCCGTCAACGCGAGGACACGGTCGAGAACCGCTTCCCCGCCGGCTGAACGGGGAGTCGCCTCGCGTTCGAGGCGGGTCACCTCTCCGCGTGCACTCACGCCCGCCACGGAGATGCGCGTTCCACCGATATCGACGCCGATTGCCCAGGGCTCCATGCTCATCACGCCGTGCCAAGACCCTCAACCAATGCGCTTTCCACCAAACCGCAGAGAATGTGCCCGATGGTGATGTGGGCTTCCTGGATGCGGGCTGTGACGGTGTGCGGGACCTTCAGGCACACGTCGCACAGTTCCGCGAGTCGTCCGCCGGTCTCACCCGTGAGTCCCACGGTCGTCGCGCCTATAGTCCGAGCCTTCTCAGTCGCTTTGACGCAGTTGTCGGCGTTCCCGCTGGTGCTGATGGCGATCAGCACGTCCCCCTCGCCGAGAAGCCCCTCCACTTGCCGCGCGAAGACCTCGTCAAAGCCGAAATCATTCCCAACACAGGTCAGGATGGATGTATCCGTGGTGAGCGCGATGCATGAGTAAGCCGGGCGGTTGAGCAGAAACCGGCCGACCAGCTCGCCGGCGATATGCTGAGCATCCGCTGCGCTCCCACCATTCCCGCAGAGGGCCACCGTGCCCCCATTGCGCAGGGAATCGATCAGCAGGCGGGCAACGGCCTCGATCTGCGGAGCCATCTCCTCGGCGATGACGCGCTTGAGTTCGGCGCTTTCGAGAAGGGTCTGCTTGATGGTTTCCTGCATGAGACGGTCCCCTCGCAGATGTGCTGGGTCAGAACTGCGCGAAGAACTGGGTGGCCCAGTAGTCGCCGTTTCGGTTCGCGGCAATACCCAGGCCCACGTGGTTGAACTTGGGCGTGAGGATATTGGTGCGATGCCCCGGGCTGTTCATCCACTGGGAGTGGGTCTCGTGAGCGTTTCCGGTCGAAAGGCTGTAATACCCCGTCGCGTAATGCTGGGCGATGTTTTCGGCGATCGAGTAGATGCGCAGGTCGCCGAAGACGCGCCGGAATCTGTCGGTGATGGTCTCGTACCCGGGCGTCGGCGACCCATGGGCGAAGTAGCTCTTGTCGCGCATCTCATTGCTATGCTGTCGAGCGACCCGCGCGAGGCGGACGTCGGGAATGCACAGCCCAAGATTGCGCTCCATCCGTGTGTTGTTGAGCTGGATAGCCAGCACGGCCTCGCAGGCGACCAGCAACTCGCGCTCCCGCGTCTGGGCCTTTGTGGCATCTTTCGGCAGAGGCGGGAAAGATAGGCGCTGAACAGCCCAGTAATGGTCGAGGGCCTTGTCGGGATCCCTCAGAGCGTGGTAAGTCACGGCAAGGAGCTGATGGGCCGGGGCGTATCCAGGTCTGGCCCGAAGCGCGGCCTGCAACTTCTCGGCCGCCTGGGAATACTCGCCCTCCCGGTACAGGGCCATCGCAGCGTTGACCAGATCGTCGGCGCGGGATCTGACCGACAAGCCCGCCCCATGAGAGGTGGACGAAGCCAGCAGTGCCGCCAGCGGCAGCGCGAGTGTGACGACCGCGATCCGCCGGGTGAGACTATCCACTGAGCATCACCCTCTCCGCCGCGATGACCGCCGCACCGATGGCCCCCGTAAGATGCGGCGCGTCGGCGCGGGAAACCGGTTCAGGAAGGATTCCGTTCAGAGCCGCGAGGACGCCGTCATTCAGAGCTACGCCGCCTGTGAGTAGGACCCGCCTTCGCACACCCACCTGGGACGCGAGAACCGCGACTCGCTGCGCCACTGAGCGGCACAGCCCGGCGGCGATATCCCTGCGCGCCACGCCCTCTGCAATCAGCCCGATGACCTCGGACTCGGCGAACACGGTGCAGACGCTGCTGAGTTGTGCGGGGCTCTCGGACTCCAGGGCAAGCGCGCCGAACTCGGTGAGCTCCGCGCCGAGCACCCGGGCCATGACTTCCAGGAAGCGCCCGGTGCCCGCCGCGCAGCGGTCATTCATCGCGAAGTTCTCCGGATTGCCTGCTTCGTCCAGTGCGATGGCCTTGCTGTCCTGGCCGCCGATGTCGATGACGGTGCGCGTGCCTGGAAGAACGAAGTGAGCCCCGCGGGCGTGGCAGGATATCTCAGTGATACGCTCGTCGGCGAAGGGCAGTGCGATGCGGCCATAGCCTGTGCCGACGACCATCCGCAGGGCGTCGCTGTCCACCCCGGCGGCGTCGAGGGCCCTGCGGAGCACCTGTTCGCCCGCTTCTCGGGCGCTCCAGCCGGTGAGCTGGTGGGCCACACCCATGATCTGGCCGGCTGCGCTGTCGAACACCGCGGCCTTGGCGGTGGCAGAACCGATGTCGACCCCTGCAGTGATCATGCTGCCCTCAAGAACACGAGCCACAAGTAGACGGTGGACAGCGCGATCCCCTGCAATGTGATCGGGATCCCGTATTTCATGAAGCGCACGAAGCTGATGGGATGCTTGGAGCGCTCCGCAATCCCGGCCACGACAACGTTCGCAGACGCACCCACGAGAGTGAAGTTGCCGCCGAGACAGGCACCGAGGGACAGGGCCCACCACAGGGGCAGTATGTCCTTCGCGTGGGCAACCTCGAAGAAGTTGCCGGATGCGCCCAGCGGGTGCAGGCTGATAGCCATATCGTGGATGACCGCGTTCATCGTCGCGACGAAGGGGATGTTATCCACAATTCCGGATGCGATCGCCGAGAACCAACAGACGCCGAAGGTGAGGTACATGCGCTGTGAGGGGTCCAAGCCGCCCGTGACGTCAGGGCCGCAGGTGACGTCGATGATCCCCTGCCCAATGAGACGCACGACGCCCGTCTTCACCAGGGCGCTGACCATGATGAACAGGCCGACGAAGAAGAAGATGGTGGGCCACTCGACTTCCTTCAGCGTCTCCTCGGGATCGCCCCGTCGCATCAGCAGTAGAGCCGCAGCGCCACACAGCGCGATCGTCGCAGGCTCGAGGTGCCATTGAGCGTGGACGCCGAACCCGAACAGAACCAGGCCGATCACGACGCCGCAACGCACCAGTAAGCGCTTGTCCGTGATGGCCTTGGTCTCATCGAACTCCATGATCCGCAGGCGGTCCTGCTCCTTGACCTTGATGCGGTTGCGGAACGTGAGCCAGACTGTGCCCAGATACACGAGGAGAATCACGAAGGCGATCGGGCCGTCCACCTTCAGGAAGTCCATGAATCCCAAGCGCGCCGAGGAGCCGATCATGATGTTCGGCGGGTCACCAATGAGCGTCGCCGTGCCGCCGATGTTGGACGCCAGGATGACGAATATCAGGAACGGCACCGGGTCCACCACGAGGCTCTCGCAGATGAGTATCGTCACCGGGGCGATCAGCAACACCGTGGTCACATTGTCCAGACCGGCGGACAGAATGGCCGTCACGATGCACAGGAAGATGATGATCAGGACCGGTCTGCCCTTCGCGAGCTTGGCGGCCTTAATGGCGATCCACTGGAACACACCCGTGTGCCGGGTAATACTGACGATGATCATCATCCCGATCAGCAGGAAAATCGTGTTCCAGTCGGTCCCCTCGACATCTTCGGAACCGTGGAGGGCCGTCCGCTGGTCGATGAGGCCGAACAGGAGCATGACTCCCGCTCCGGCGAGGGCCACTTTGGTCTTGTGGACCTTCTCGGATGCAATGATGACGTACGCGAACAGGAAGATGGCCGACGAGGCCGCCTGGGGCTGAGCAAGGCCCAGGCGGCTCATGCCCACATACGAAAGGCCCACCAGAGCAGGTATCAGTATGGCCCAGAGCTGTGAGAAACTCAGCCGCCACAGGGCATACGCAGCGGCTGCGACCGCCAGAGGTAGTATGAGAAGTTCCGCACTCGACATGACTAGGACGTCCCCTCGATAGCAGGCCGGACAATGATCTCCATGAGATCGCGGCGGCTAATGATTCCCACCAGCTTACCGTCCTCGACGACGGGGCAGCGGCGGACGTGTTCGCGCACCATTATCCTCGCGACCTCGATGACGGGTTCGTCGGGCGAGACTGTGCGGAGAATGGCGGTCCGCATAATCTCGCCGACCGTCACCTCATCAATGTCCCAGCCTTCGGAGGGCGGGAAAGCATAGGATTTCGGCAGGAAGCTGAAATCGGCGACGGAGCTGAGGTACTCCGGTATTGCGAGTCCCAGGATATCGGTCTCCGAGAGAATGCCCACAACGTTGTCGTTTTCGTCGAGAACCGGCAATGCGGCATGGGTCCCTTCAAGCAGCCTCTCGGCGCCTTTCCGGGCGATGTCGGTAGTCCTCACATAAACGACGTCAGTCGTCATTATGTCTCTTGCGACCATGTGCCAAGGCCCCCTGTCAACGGGGTACGATAAAGAATGGCGGAGCCGATCTCAGCTCCGCCATTGGGTGCGTTGAGAGGATTATAACAATCCCCAATATGGCGGTCAATTACAACAGGACAGGCAGAGCGGCAGTCTCTTGTGCGACCGATGGCCGGCGCAGTTACTTCCGCTTGTTCCCGCCCGCATAGTGGGTCAGACACTCTACCACACCCGCTACATCCGCCGCCTTGACGACGACCAGCACCTCGCTGTCGCCGGGGATCACGGCGTTGCCGCGAGGGATGGTAAGCCTGCGGTCCTTGTCGAGGATTCCGGCGATCACGCCCGAGGACGGGAACTTGGGTTGCCCGGCGAGCTCCTCGACTGTCATCCCGACCGCAGTGGCGCCCTCGGGTACCTGAATTGCGAGCATCTCCGCCTCTCCCCCACTGATCTCTGCGATCCGGCGCGCTTTGGGGCGCTCAACCGCCAGCACCAGTTCGTGTAGGTATAGGTCGAGCTCACTGATGATGTAGGTGGCGCCGGCCAGATCATAGGCGTCGCGGTAGCGCGAATCTCGCATACGGGCGATCGACTGGGTGACCTTGTACTGCTTGGCCAGGAGCATGAACGTGATGTTGTCGGCGTCACTGCGCATGAGCGCCACGGCCACGTCAGCGCGGTCGATGCCGGCCTGAAGCAAGGCGCCCACGTCGGTGGCGCTGCCCTGGACGGTCAGTACCCCCAGTTCGGCGTAGATATCTCGGCACCGGGCCTCATCAATGTCGACGACGACCACGTCGTGCTTGTCCCGCATGATCTTCGCGAGACCGGTGCCAACGACCCCGGCACCCGCTATCACAATGTACATGTTGAGGTCTCCTCGTGGTTGGCCTCCCGGCGACGGCCGGGGCCACATGGCCCCCTCGCCGCCGGCCCTTACCGTTGCCACATGCGCTTGGTGAACAGCGCGAGCACCGGGAGTATCTCAAGGCGTCCGGCGATCATCAAGCCGATATACAGCAGCTTGAGCACCACCGGGAACTGCGCCATCTCAGCGGGCGAAATCAGTGACGGCCCCATGTTACTGACGGCCGAAAGGGACATGCTGAAGCTCTCGAGTGCGCCGTGCGGGCTGAGAAGTGAAGTGATAGCGCTCCCCACGGCAGTGATCAGCACCCAGTGGAAGGCCAGCATGAGCATGCGGGTGACTTCCTCGTCGGGGATCACCTGCCCGCCCAGCGTGAAGGGCATGCGGTAGCGACTGGGATACGTTGCGCGCTTGACCTGGTGGCACGCGAACAGGCGCAACGTCCTGACGCGGAGGATCTTCAGCCCGCCGGCGGTGGACCCGGTGCAGCCGCCGATCAGCATGAGCAGAAACAGCACTTGCATCCCGGCGGGCAGAACCAGCCAGTGCCCCAGATTCACGGTCGCCAGGCCCGCGCCGCTCGTCAGCGATGCAGACTGGAAGATCGCCGGCCTAAGTATCTCGCCGAAGCTGTACGGAGTGCGTCCCAGGCCCTCCAGAACCAGGATCAGCGCGGCTCCCAGGAACAGGGCCCAGTAGGTTCGGGTCTCGGGGCCGAAGACGCAGTGGCGGGGGCGCCCTGTCAGCAGCAGGTGGTGGCTGAGGAAGCCGATGCCGGACAGCAGCATGCACACCATCGTCACGATCTCGATGGCGAGGGCGTTCGGGTGCCCCATTTGCTGGAAATGGGCGATGTTGGCGTCGTGCATCCCGAACCCGCCCGTGGAGGACGTGGATAGCGCGTAGGTGAGGGCGCTGAAGGGCTCGACCTTGAGTATCAACAGAGCCATCACGTTGATGATGGTGAGGCCGAGGTAGATCCGCCAGAGGATGATGAGCGTGCCACGCATGCCCGGAGCCGGGCGCTGAACGAGGGTCTTGTGACCCTCAACCATGAGGAGACGGTAAGCCTCGCCGCCCGGGAAGCTGACGAACAGGAAGAAGCTCAGGATGCCCAGCCCGCCGAACCACTGCATAGCGACACGCCAGAACAGCACTGCTCTGGGGAGGTACTCGATCCCCGTCAGCAGTGTGAGACCCGTGGTGGTGAAGCCGCTCGCGGCCTCGAAGCATGCGTCGATGAAGCTGGTGCCCAAGGTCAGGCAGACGGGGATGCCGCCGATGAGTGAGTACACCAGCCACGCGCCCACGCACAGGAACAGAGCCGAACGCCAGCCGATGGGGCCGCGCGGATAGTGAGAAGCGGTCAAGACGCCGGCGCCCGCGGTCACAAGGCCCGTCACCGCGAAGGCTATGACGGCGCGGTACTCGCCGTTGAGGAGCCCGACCACCGCGGGCACCAACAGCGACAGCCCCAAGAGGGTCACAAGCTGACCCGCCGCATGGAGCCCCGCGGGAAGGTCCCGCCGTCGCTCCGCCGCGGTCAGCCTGTCGCGGACGCTTCCTGTCTGCTTGCTGAAGAGCCGGCGCATAGCAATTCATCCCCCGGCGCGATGCTACCACAAAGCGCACTGGGTCGTGAAGCACAAACGTGACTTCGGGACGTTCCCGGGGTTCGTTACAGCCCGTTAACGCCCGTCGCCTAAAGCCGGGTCGGAGGCGTGTCGATAAGAGCGCTGACAGAGTTGGACGGGCGAACACCGGCGACGACAATCCGATTGGGAGGTGCACGAATGTTTACGGCGATGAAGAGGCTGTGGCAGGACGAGGAAGGGCTGACTACGGTTGAGTACGCTCTGCTCCTCGTGTTGATCGTGATCGTGGGAATCACGGCATGGTCGAGTCTGGGCAGCAGCGTCAGCACGAAGGTCGACGAGGTCAACACCACGATCGGCGGCGCGACCTAGACCGCGCGTTCGGCCGAGCGCCGCAGGGCTCCGCGCAGGTGGGAACAGATGGGGGTCGGCCGATGCCGACCCCCACAGCCCCATGTTCGCTGGGAGGGCAACCGATATGCTCATGAGCTTCATCAGGGATGAAAGCGGAGGCGCCGTCGTCGAAGCGGCGCTCATTGTGCTCCTTATGAGCATCGTCTCGTATATGGGTTACACAACCCTTGGCCAGTCGGTCGCAACGATGGCGTCTCAGGCCAATACCGGACTACAGACACAGCCGTCCCAGTAGGGAGTGGACTGAATGACATTGCACTTGGCCCAGGTGACGGCGGCAGCTCTCGTATGCCTTGCCGCGTACGCGGAGCGGCGGAAGGGCAGAACTCCACCTGCCCTCGCGATCGTCGGGATCATCGCGGGCATCTCGCTGCGGTTCGCAATGTACGGAGCCCCAGGGGTCCGCGCCGCCCTCGGCGGCGCGGCTATCGCATTGTTTCCGATGTGCTTGTTCGCGGTCTCTGGGGGCCTCGGGTTCGATGATGTCCTGCTCATTGCCGCCGTCGGGGCCCTGTGCGGCCCGGCGGTCACCACCGTGTGCGTTATTCTCGCGGCCGCCCTTGCGGGCGGGATCGCGCTGGGAACGGTACTGGTGCGCGGGCGTCTAAGCGCGGTGGTCACCAAGTGGGGCGCGACCATGGCCTGCAAGTGCGGCCTGCGAAGGGGCGGCCCTCCGCAGTCTGGGTGTGAGAACCTGACCGTGTCTTACGCCGTGCCGCTTGCGGTGGGCCTACTGATCTGCAGCTTGCCCGGCCACCTGGTGGCGACGTGCCTGTGAAGCTCTCCCGCGGCTGGTCTCGAACACGGGCAGCAGAGACGGGGCGACGGGGTACGGTCAGCCTCGAGCTCATGGCTGTTCTGCCGGCTTTCATTGTTCTCGTGATCGGGATTATGGAGATGGGCATGCTGTTCCACAATCTGCTGCTCATCAGTCTCGCCAGCAATGAGGGCACGCGAGCCATTGCCGTGGGCTGGACGGTCACCCGCGCCACGGCGCTTGCCGAGGACGAGCTCCAGACGATTTCCGGGGATGCCCCTACCATCGCCATCGAGTACAGGGAGATGTCAGGGAGCGTCTGGGGCGCGTGGCAGACGGTCCACGATTCCGACGGCACGAACGACGCGCCGCCACGGTCGCAGGTTCGGGTGACAGTGACCCACCAGCATCGCCTCCTCGCCCCGCGGCTGTTTCCGGGCCTCGCCGACGTGGAGGGGCTGCAGAGCATCGCGATTCAGGGCATGCATGTCATGAGCCGAGAATAGAACCAGAGCCACAGCACCAACAGGGACTAATCTGCCGGGAGTCAACCAATGGTCCGCGTTCTCATAACAGAGGTCGCACCAGGGGTCGCAGAAGGCATACGCGCCGCTCTCTCTACACTGGACGACATCGAGATCGTGGGTTATGCCCGCGATGGAATCGAGGCCGTGCAGATGGCCGTGGCCTTCCAGCCGGAAGTGCTGCTGATCCACGAGCAACTGGCCGAGATGCCCGGGACGATGGCTTGTGAGCTGGTCACGCTGGCGGCGCCCCAGGTGGCGTGCGCGCTCATGTGCGACCGGGACGACATAGCCACGACCGCGCGAGCCATGAGGGCCGGGGCGCGAGCGATTATCACGCCCGCCACGACGACCGAGAAGCTGTCCGAAACGGTGCGAGAGCTTCGAAGGCTGGCGGAACGCAAGGAGACCCAGGAGTACAGAATCGCCACCGATCCGGCGGCCATGCCTCAGACGATTGCGTTCCTGTCGGCCCGCGACGGCGTCGGGAAGTCTACCCTTACGGCGAACGTTGCCACGGCCTTCGCGAAGGATCATCCTGACGAGGTGGTGGTCGTGGACCTGTGCGGGCAGTTCGCCAGCCAGGCCCTGCTCCTGGATCTGCGGCCGGCGAACAACATTGTGGACCTGGCGGGGTTCGCGACCGACATGGACGTGGATCTCGTCGAGACCTTCCTCACTCCTCACCCATCGGGATTCAAACTTCTCGCCGGCGGGAGCAAGCCAGACGCGGCCTGGACGGATGTTCTCTCGGTCACTTTCGTCGCCACATTGCTGGGGCTGTTGCGCCGCCGGTACCCGTACGTCCTGTGCGACATGCCCACCACGGTGTGGCCCGGGGGACTGTACGCGATCAGCCGCTCGCAGGCGGCGGTTGTGGTGACCAGCTTGTGGAACATCACCGAACTGCAGGCCGTTGCCGAGCTGGTCGACACGCTTTCGCCGCAGTATGTGTCCTCGGAACGCGTCCGCGTCGTGCTGAATCGCTCCTCGGACCGGGATTGGTTCGACAAGGAAGAGTTGTGTGTGGCAACCGGCCACGATGTATGGCACGAGGTGCCCAACGACACGCAGAGCGTCGTCGCCGCGGCGAACGAGGGCAATCCGGTGGTCACGGTGCGGCCCTCGTCTCCCTTCGGGAAGAGCGCGCTTGAGCTGTGCACGAAGTTGATCGATGAACTGCGCGGGCCCAGCCTCGCCGCAGCCTGACAACGCCGCCCAGTCTGGTTCCACGGCTCACGAGGCGACATTCAGGCGAAGGCGCTGTTGGTCCGCGCTAGTATTGATACGGAGGGCAAGTCATGGTCGCCGTCGATGCTCACTGGGATGCAGAGTACCTGTCCAACGCGGATCGCGCTCAAGCCGACCGTCTGCTGAAATTCCAGGCGGAAGTCCACCAGCAACTGCTCGCGGACACCGATCTGCAGGATCTGCAGAAGATGACCCGGGAGCAGTTGCTCGAGCGCATCGGGGTGATGACCAGCGAGAAGGCGCGCCAGAGCCACTTCACCCTCACCGCCAGGATGCGCCAGCATCTGCTGTCCGAGGTATTCAGTGAAGTGCGCGGCTTCGGCCCGATCCAGGCCCTGCTGGACGATGATTCGGTCAGCGAGGTGATGGTCAACGGACCGAAGCGGATCTTCGTTGAGCGGAAGGGCAAGGTGGAGGAAGTTGAGCGGCAATTCATTGACGATTCCCACGTGATGCGGATCATCAACAAGATAATCGCTCCCCTGGGGCGGCGACTCGACGAGTCGATGCCTATGGTCGACGCGCGCCTCCCGGACGGCTCACGTGTGAACGCGATCATCCCGCCTGTGTCGGTCACGGGCCCCTGCATCACGATCCGGAAGTTCTCCAGCGAACCCTTCACCACCGACGACCTCATCGGCTTCGGGACGATGACGGAGGCGATGTGCGAGTTCCTGCGCGCCTGCGTCGAAGCGCGCCTGAACATCATCGTCGCGGGCGGCACGGGCAGCGGCAAGACGACGTCGCTCAATGTGCTGTCTTCGATGATCCCGCGCGGCGAACGCATCATCACGATCGAGGACGCCGCCGAACTGCGCCTGCAACAGCGGCATGTGATTACGCTGGAAGCGCGACCGGCGAATCTCGAGGGACGCGGAGAGATCACCATTCGGAACCTCGTGCGCAACTCCCTGCGTATGCGGCCGGATCGGATCGTCATCGGTGAGGTGCGGGGAGGCGAGGCCCTCGATATGCTCCAGGCCATGAATACGGGCCACGACGGCTCGCTGAGCACTTGCCACGCGAACTCGCCGCGCGACGTGCTCTCGCGTCTCGAAACGATGACTCTGATGGCGGGGGCTGAACTGCCTTCGGCAGCCATCCGAGAACAGATCGCGGCGGCCATCCACGTGATTGTGCAGCAGTCGCGTTTGCGTGACGGCTCGCGCAGAATCACGCACATCTCGGAAGTGCAGAATATGGAAGGCGACCACATCGTGATGCAGGACCTGTACAAGTTCGAGCAGGAGGGCGTCGACATGTCCGGGCGCCTCGTCGGCAAGTTCGTCTGCACGAACTTGCGCCCCCTGTTCGCGGAGAAACTCATTTCCCAGGGAGTTCGTTTGCCGACCGATCTCCAGCAGGCCTGGGGCGGGGTGGGACGCTCATGCCAAGCCTAGCGATCATTCTCGGGGCCGCCGCGGCGCTTGTGTGTGGAGGCGCGGTTGTGTTTGTGGCCGCCCGTGGGTCTGACGAGGGCCCATCGCACAGATACGCGCCGGCGGCGCAGGAGACGCCCGTCGAGCGCAGTCACCCCGACGAGCGAGCACACCAGGATCCTTCGCCGATCATCTCTAGTTCACTTGAGCGGCTGGGATTGCAGAAGAAGCTGCAGTGGCACATGCTTCAGGCGGGCCTGCTGCTGCGACCTTCGGAACTGGCGTCCTTCATGTTGGGGGCCGGCGCAGCAGCCTTCGTTGCCGGGATTTTCCTGCGAGGATTGCCCCTGGCGATCGCGATGGGTGCCGGGGCCGCTTACCTGCCCCTCGCATACGTGGCTGTGCGGAAGTCGGCACGGCGCAAGGCACTCGTGAACCAACTGCCGGAGGCCCTGTCGATGATGGCGTCATCCCTGCGGTCGGGTTACTCGTTTTTGCGCGCGATGCAGGCCGTGGGTGACGAAATGGATCCCCCGATTGCTGAGGAATTCGGCCGGGTTCTGGACGAGCTGAATGTCGGCGTGTCCCACGAATTTGCGCTCAAACACCTGCATGAGCGTTGCCCGACGGGTGACATCGAGCTTGTCGTGACGGCGTGTCAGATCCAGGCGAATGTGGGGGGCAATCTTGCGGAAATCCTCGACACGACCTCCGACATGATCCGCGAGCGCGTACGATTGCAGGGCGAAATCTCAGCGCTCACTGCTGAGGGACGGCTGTCGGCGGGCATCCTCGCCGCGCTGCCCGTGTTCCTCGCGGTCATCGTCAACCATCTGAGCCCTGGCTATCTCGACCCGTTGTTCAAGACGAAACTGGGGCTGCTGATGTTCGGGGGCGCTTCGGTGGCGATGACGATGGGCCTTCTGTTGATCAAGAAGATGCTCAACATCCAGATATAGCGCTCGCCAACGCCCGGGGCGCCATGAGGGCAGTGGTGTCGTCTCAGGCGAAGAGGTGACGGCCGATGTTGATAGTGATCGGGGCGTGTGTGTTCCTAACCATCGCATTCATGGGCATGGCCTTCGCCATGGAACGCCAGAGTCGACGCATGTCGGGGCGCTTCTCGGCAGTTGCCGCCGGCCTGGTCGACGACGACGTGCCTCAGGCCGTATGCGGCACCTTCAAGGAACGCGTGATCGCTCCCATCCTGGCCAAGCTGAACGGTGTGGCGGTGAGAATGACGCCGAAGGCATCCGTGGCCACTGTCAACGCGAGAATTGACCGGGCTGGGAAGCCGTGGGGCTTCAATGCAGCCACGTGGACCCTTCTGCGAAGTGCGGCGGCCGTCGGAGCTGTCGGGGCAGGCATGATTGTGATGCGGACTGTACCCCTGAGCGGGCCCCTGAGGGTGTGTGCAGGGGCGAGCATTTGCTTTGGGGGCCTGATCGGGCCAAGCTACCTGCTGGACATGAAGATCAAGCAGCGACAGCTTGACATGCGGCGATCGCTGCCCGATGTCATCGATCTGCTCGTGGTCAGTGTGGAAGCCGGTCTCGGGCTGGACGCCGCAGTCACGGAGGTGATCCGGAGGCGCCGGGGGGCGCTACTCGACGAGTTCGCTCGCGTCCTGGCGGAGATCCGTGTCGGCAAGTCCCGGCGTTCGGCATGGCAAGCCATGGCCACACGCGGAGACATACTGGAACTGAAGGTGTTCGTAGCAGCTCTCGTGCAAGCCGAGGAACTCGGGGCGAGTATTGCGGGCGTTCTGCGGGGTCAAGCCGACGCACTGCGGGTCCGTCGGAGCCTGATGGTACGCGAAGTAGCCGCCATGCTCCCTGTGAAGATGCTGTTTCCGCTGATCTTCTTCATCTTCCCCGGTGTCTTCGTGGTCATCCTGGGACCCGGGTTCATCAGCATCGTGGACACCTTCAGCGCCATCGGGTTCTGAGGCGCATCGAGGAGACCATCAGTCCTCTTCGACGGAGCACGCTGCACACGGGATGGATGTGCCGCCCGTGATTCCGAGCACCTCGACGATGTCTCCCCCCTCGGCGCGGACGGGCATCGCCATGAAGATCACGCAGTCGCCGACCGGCTCGCGGACCTGGAGCTCACCCGTCTCCAGCGCCAGGGCAAGAAGGCACTCGTCGCCGTCCGCCAGGGGATGGCAGACATGTCGCTCACCCAGTGTGGCCACACCACAGCGGGCACTGCGAGCCTGCTCATCAGCCCAGATGACCGCCAATTGCGTGTCAACGGCGACAGCCCCGAGCTTGTAGGCCGCGAGAAGGGCCTGGAAGCGCCGCACAAGCGCGTCTCGATCGCCACAGACTTCCTCCCGGTCTGATTCGACCTCGCGAACCCTCGCCTGCTGGAATGCCTCGTTGAACAGGTAGACGGCCCGGTGGATTGCCCGCTCGACCTGCGTAACACACCAGACCAGGTGGCGAGCATCGTCACGGAAGTGACGCTCGATGACCGGGAAGATGACGTCGCAGCCCATGAGAAGCGCCCGCTGGACGTCAGCGGCCTCGAAGCCCTGCTGCGCGCGCGCCGGAGCGAGATCATTCATGAACTCGACAATGCGCTCGTAGTTGCCGAAGGTCATGGCATCCAGCAAAGCATCGAGAAACTCGCCGGCGCTAGACTCAAGCTCCTCCAGCGGCGCCCGCCTGTACAGGGGGCTGGACAAACGGACGCGCTCAGCCCATGATCGGGCGATGGTCGGTCGCGCCTCGCGCAGCACGTCGCCGAGCTTGCCGGTCATCTGCCTTCAGTCCCTGTGCGCGCCTGTGCAACGGAGTCGGCAGCGTTGCTAGACTGGCCGGAAGTCCATGCTGTCGTCGATGCCTGCCACCATCTCAGCAATGAGTTTGGCAGCGTTCTCGAGGTCCTTCACTGACACGATCTCGACCGGCGTGTGCATATAGCGGTTCGGGATGCTGACGAGTCCCGCTGCGACCCCGGAGCGCGAGATCTGAATGGCATTGGCATCGGTACCCGTTCCGCGCGGGCACGGTTCGGCCTGGTAGGGGATCTTGGCACCCTTCGCGGCGTCGATGAGCATATCGCCGACGATAGGGTTGATGTTCGGTCCGCGGGCGATGGTAGGGCCCTCGCCCATCTTTATCTCGCCGCATCGTGCGGCGTCCACTCCTGCGTAGTCCGTCGCATGGGTGACGTCGATCGCGATGCCCACGAGCGGGTCGATGCTGTAGGCGCTGGTCTGAGCTCCCCGCAAGCCCAACTCCTCCTGGACCGTCGAGACCCCGTACACAGCGCAAGATATCTTGCGCTTCTTCAGCAAGCGCAGCACCTCCATGACCACGAATACACCGACCTTGTCATCGAACCCCGCTCCCATCACGAGGTCGCCGTCCAATTCCTCCATGCCCAGTTGGTAGGTCACAGCGTCCCCCACCTGGACAAGCTTCTTCGCAGCCTTCTTGTCCTTCGCGCCAATGTCGATGAAGAGGCTTTCCAGCTTCACTTTGGCTCCCTCGCGCTCTTCGGGCGACATGAGGTGGACGGGCTTGCGCCCGATCACGCCGCGCACCGCACCGGCCTCTCTGTTGTGGACCCAGACCCGCTGCCCCGCGAGGATGATTGCGTCAACGCCCCCCACCGTGGCGAAGTTGAGGTACCCGTCATCGGTGATATGCTGGACCATGAGACCGACTTGATCGCAGTGGCCGGCCAGCATCACCCGTGGCGAGCCCGTCGGATTCACCGCCGCGATCAAGTTGCCGTGCAGGTCGCCGCGGACCTCATCCGCAAACTTCGCCACGCGCTCGCGCACGACACGCTGGACGGGTTGCTCAAACCCCGACGGGGACGGAGCTGCCATCATGTTACCGAGGAACTGCAGAGAATCCTTCGTCACAAGGAGACCTCCTGGGGCCAAACCACAGCCTGTAAGCTCTTAGTTCGCCACGCACCAGCACCATCCTCCCCAGTGCGTTCGCGCCGCCATTATACCCCAGAGCCCAGGGATAAGCCACGTCGAAGTGCCTCGCGTGGACAGGGCTGATGCACTGTACCTTCGACGATGGATATATGCCAATGGACACCCCGCTTGCTCAATGGCCGATCAATCATAGTCAACATCGTCTCTATGTAGCATCAAATTGGGCGACAAGGGGTGACCTGAGCGTTCGGCGACAGGTCATATAGTGGCCGAATGTCTACCTTGAGCATTCCTTGACGAACTCTATATTGAGAATTGACCGGGCGTTTATTGCATTCGATGGCCATCCTGGCTATTCTTTTTCCAGACAAAGGGACATACCGCACTCGTCGATCAGACATACACACTCTTCTGTCCCCCCATATCGCGAAAGAGCAGCCCAAAGTTCAACACTGGTGCCTCCTCCGGAGGTCCCCCCCGGCCAGGCGTTGCGATCAAGGGCAAGCCACACCATACCCTCGCACGTTTGTATGTGCCGCGGAGCCTCCTCCAGGACCCCAGTACCCACCGTTCCATCTGAGCTGCACGCGATGAGCGATAGCCAGCATTTTTCTGCCAACGGTCATCTCACCCGGGCGATCCAGCCCAACCGACCGAAGCAGATGGAGCGCCAGACCCAGGAGGCCGGGCAATTATGTCCACCAAGCGCATCGTAGGAATCCTCGCCTTAGTCGCCATACTCGTCGGAATCCCCGTTACGGATGCGGTGGCACGCCACTGCAAGACCGGGCTGATTACTGGTCACGTGTTCCTCGACGGCTCCGGCGAGGCCCCGTACGATGAGCCCAACGGCATGTGGGACAAGGGCGAGCAGGGCTTTGCGGGCGTCACGCTGAGCGTCGAGCTCTACTACATGGACTCAGCAGGCGTCGGCCACCTGGACGACATGTCCCGCCTGTATCGCTCTGGCGTGACCAATGCCGACGGCTACTATGCGATCAGCGTCGACGATTTCTCGTACCTGCGGGTGATCGGCTACACTACGCCGCTGGCCTACCAGGTGAAGCTTACCGACGACAACGGCCACGGGCTGCTGCAGTCGACTCAATACCGCTGCACGACCGACGGTACCGACAGCCTCGGCCGGTATATCACGAAACATGGCGCCGGCAGCCGGGCCAAGTACTACAACATCTCCATCCCCGTTGCGGCTGACGGCGCCACCGTCTTCAACTGGCCGCAAGCCAGCCTCCCCAATTATCGCCAGTTCATGGGCGACGAGTGGGCTCCGACACTGACGGACTGGTCCGATTTCGAGGCGGCCGAGTACCAGATCGCCTTTGTGCAGACGCGCACCGGCAGCCAGGGCTACTACCACCGCAAGCACGTCGACTTCGGCTTCAAGCAGGAGATCCAGCCGGCGGCGATCGGCAACTACGTGTGGGAAGACCTGGACCGCGATGGCGTTCAGGACTCGGACGAGCCCGGCGTTCCGGATGTCACCGTCGAGCTCCACGACGCGAGCGGCGTCACCAAGAAGACAACCAAGACTGACCCGACCGGCTACTACATGTTCCGGGACCTGCCGCCCGGCAAGTACTCCCTCAAGTTCGTCAAGCCGCCGAAGTTCGAGATAACTGCGAAGAACGCCGGCGATGAGACGGTGGACTGCGATGCGGACAGCGTATCCGGCGAGACCGAGCAAACAGAACTGACCTCCGGCGAAGAGGACCCGACGTGGGACGCCGGCCTGTATCGCCTCCCCGAGGAGAAGCTGGAACTCGAGAAGTCCGCCTCGAAGATGGTGGGCGAGTGCAAGACGATTGGCTTCTGGAAGAACAACATCAAGAAGGCTCTGCAGCGCAAGACGGGCGGGACACAGGTGACCCGGGCGCAGCTCATTCAGTGGCTCACCGCGGTCCGCGCCTACTACCGGGCGGATCCCTACAAGAACCTGATCTCCGCCGCCTCGGAAGATGACATGCTCCAGGCAGCCTATGCGATCCTCAGCGTCAGTACGAGCGATATGCGGGCGAAGACGCTGCGGCAGTTGCTGGCTTGCGAACTGAACCTGAAGTCAGGCGACTTCGCGATGGTCGACAACGACGCGCACGACGCCTTCTGTCGCGGCGCCGAGGATGCCCTCAACGATGCCGGCGCCGATCTGGGGCCCTGGCACGACATGGCGGACACGATCAACAACCTCGGCAATGGTTCGCAGGACCCGCAGGTGAGCGTCGGCGACCTGGTGGCATTCACGATCACAGTCAACTCGACACTGAATTCGGCGAAGACCGTGGAGATCAGAGACTACCTGGACAGCGCGCTCTCGCGGCAGCTCACGAGCCCGGGCGGAAGCGCCCAGTCGGGTTTCGTCTCCTGGAACATCGACCTTGCTGCAGGCACGAGCGCCGCGACAGTGTGGCTGATCGCCAAGATCACCGGCGCCCCTGGGATGGACGCGGGCATGCCGGCCGGCGACGAGTGGGTCGCGAGCAATACCGCCACGGCGCAGGTGAGCACCGACACCGGTGCGGCGGACCTCACGAACACCGCGTACGCGACGGTGAACTGAGACGCTCTCTGAGCCCGGTCGAGGGCGTGACGGAGACGCCCGCGATTTGCAGGAAGGTCTAAGTAGCAGCCGCGTGGAAGTATTACCTTGGAATATAGTGCAGTAGGGGCGGTCACGCGCCTTGTCCGGAGTTTTTCAGGACGGCCCGCATCCGCGTTTCCTGGGAACCCCGGGGGGGGAACCCGAAACGTACCATGGTCGGGCCGTCCTGCCCCCCATCGCCAAACGCCCCACCGGTTTTCCGGTGGGGCGTTTGCGTGTGTGCGCATAGGCGGCTGGGGGACTCAGGCGACCTCATCGGCCGCATTGATGAGTTGAACGAGGCCCTCGACTGCTTCATCAAAGAGGCGTTCGCCGTACTCTCTTGAGGCTGATGTCGGGTCGCCGATCACACCCACTTCGGTCTCGGGATTCTGGTGAATGTGAGGCAGCACTGCCTCGTGGTCCACGTTCTTGAATCGGGACTGGTACCCGTCCTGATGCTCGCGCATGTGGGCGACGAGCTCGGGCGTATCAAGCGTGTACTCGCTCCGCACAAGTTCCGGCGCGGCGACCATCATCATGGAGGTCTCGAAGTACCCGGCGTGGTAGTCGCGATCCTCGTAGGCTTCCTGCGCGGCCTCCGAGAACTTCCAGAACCGGTAGATTGCCAGGTTAAGGTCAGAGCGGTCGGGGTGCGTGCGCAGGAAGATGTCCATGGCGCCCTCCACGCCGGCATCATTCTCGCTTCCGCCATGCCCGAGGACGATGATGAGGTTCTTCCAGCCCTGGCGTGCCAGGTCGCGAACGATCTCGGCGAGGTACATGCTGACCACGGCCGGGGAAATGTTGATGGTACCGGGCAGCTCGCCGCCCGAGTAAGTGTACATGACGGGGGGCACCACGAGGGCGCCGGTCTGCGCCGACGCTCGGGCCGCCACAGTGTCAGCGATCACGTAGTCGGTGCAGGTGGGCAGATGGTAGCCATGTTGTTCGACGCAGCCGACCGGTATCAACACCGTGCGGGTGTCATTGAGGGCTTCGCGGATGTCTTTCACTGTCATGTTTCGCCACAGTCGGGGTTCCGCCACGATCAGTACCTTCTTTGCCTACAGGATTCCTTGCATGTAAGGAGAAATTCTATGCGAGACCATTGGGCACCTTCACTCCGTGCGAGGCAGTTCGACTCGGCAGGAGACGCCATGAGACTTGTCACTCCTCTCAGCTTGGTGGCGCTTTGCGTCTGCTTGAGCAGTATGAGCCAGGCCGCTCCCGACTCCGACGAGACAGGCACCATCCGTTGCGCGTACTTCTACGGCAGCGATGGCCCCGGGCACTTCGCGACGCTGGCCGACCACGGGTTCAACCTGGGCATCATCAAGCTCGCTCTCGACCCGGCAGACCCTCCAGTTGATCGCAAGAGACTGGACGCTATCCGCGCACTGGCCGGCGGAGCCCGGAACGCTGACGTCGACTTCATGCCCGTACTGAACTGGGCCGGGACGCCCGAAGTTGAATTCATGGCGAAGGCAGGCCGCCGCTTCGTCAACGCCGAGGGCCGCGAGTTCTCCCGTACGCCGTGCCCAAACGATCCGAGGCAATGGAAGTATGCCTTCGAGGCCCGGGCGCTCGCGATCGCTGATGAGGCGGAAGACGGCAGGCCCGGCGGGATGCTGCTGGACCCGGAGATGTATGGTGCCAACATCGGTATGTACCCGGGCAGTGGGTGCATGTGCGATGCGTGCTGGCGCCAGTTCCTGGCCGACACACGGACCGTAGCGCCGGTGGAACTCGACCCGGCAAAGCGGCAGGAATGGCTGCGCGAGCACGGCAGGCAGAAGCTCTACGAGGCGCACCAGGAGCAGGTACTCACCTCACTGGTGCGCGGCGCCCGTGAGGCAATACACGCGGAATACCCCGGCTTCACCCTCGGGTTCCTGCTCTACGCGGACACCGCGTTCTTCCGGGGTCTCGCGCGGGGCATGGGCACACCCGAGATGCCCGCCATCATCGCCACGGAGTCCACGTACGCCGCCGGTTACTCCACTGGCGGCGTCGATGACATGGTGACGCACCTTCAGCGGATCGGCGCCCACGTGCAGTTCGTGCCGGGGCTCTGGATCAGCCGCTGGCACCCGGAAGACCTGAAGGCCCACGCGTACCACTGCGCGAAACATGCGTCGGGGTACTGGCTGTTCACCACGCACTCCCTCGCCCTGCCTCCGGAGAGGCTGAAGGGCGACTACGCTATCCCTTATCCCGCTGTCGATTACTGGCGGGCGCTGAAGGAGGCCAACGCCGAACTCAACAAGCTGCACGCCGACCCGGACTACGCGGGCGGGCCGGCGCTGGGGCCGCGACACTCTGTCTACGTCCCCGTGGCCGTTGGGAATGTCCGTTTCCCGGCGCTCGCGCCGGCCGGCGCGGAAGGCCCGAAGGGTCTCAAGAGGTTCGCGGCTTCGAGACTGCGCGGGCAGGCTGCTGTATACTTGCTCTCGCGCGTGGGAGGCCTCACGCGGATTCGTCTCTCGTGCAATCGTCTGGGCAACTACGGGACCGGGCTGAGTTGGTTGCTCCTCGGCCCGGACAAGAAAACCCTTGCAGAGGGCACCGTAGCTGTGGAGGAGACGCGTGAGATCACGGTGACCCTCCCGCCCGGCTCAATGTGCGTGCTGGTCGGAAATGCGGGTTCCAACACTTTCCAGGTGGACGCTGAAAACTGCTACGAGACCTACCCGGTGCGCCCGTGGCTTCACCTGTGTTCCGGGGTCGCGCCGAACCTGTACTTCCATGTGCCGGAAGGGACCGAGGAGTTCTCGGTCTTCCTGCAGACGGACAATGAGGCGGAGACCGTCCAGTGCGAGGTGCTCACGCCCCTGGACGAAGTCGCGGGAGCCGCAGCCGGCGGATTCCCGTCGCCTCACGAGATCCGTATCACCGCGAAACCCGTGGACCGCGGGAAGACGTGGCGGCTGCGAGTTCGCAGGGCTTCCACGGGTGTGTTTGAGGACATCAACATTCGCTTCAGTGATGAGATCCCGCCCTTCATATCAGAAACACCGGATCGACTATTGCTGCCCGCGTCGCATGACGGGTGATTGGAGAGACGCGATGGTTCGCACGCTTCGTGCCCTGTGGCTCGCGCTGGTCCTGGGGTCGTCTCCGTGTCTGCTTGCGCCTGCGCATGCCGCCGATTACGCCGACCAGATCAAGCGACTGGTCCGCGATGCGCACGTCGAGCGCGCCCTCGAGGTGGCGGTCAAGTGGACTGAAGAGGAGCCGGATGACAGGGATGCGCTCATCACGTGCGGCGAACTTGCCATGCGGTTCGGCGACTTCGAGACGGCAATCGCTTGCTATGAGAGCGCTCTCTTCATGGCGGAGACGCCGCGGGTCGCGGTCAAGCTTGGCGACGCGCTACGGGAATCCGGGGCGACGGACGCGGCGCTGCTCATGTACGCCCGGGCGCTGGAGATCGATGGGGCGAGCGTGGCGCCTCATGTGGGCATCGCGCGGGTTCGCATGTTGACGGCGGACACGCGGCTCGAAGCCAGGCTTTCGCTGGAGGCTGCGGCGGCCCTTGCGCCCGAATCCGCGGATGTCGAGACTGCGCGGGCCGAACTGCAGTTGCTCTCGGGGAGCACGGGAACCGCACTCAAGCTCTTGCAGCAGGTAGTGGCCGACTCCCCGGACCATTCCCGTGCGCGGCTCCTGCTCGGGGAGGTTCTGGCACGACGCGGCGATGAACGGGCAGCGAAGACCCAGTGGCAGCGATACATGCGGCTCGAGCCCGATAGTCCGAAGGCGTGGCTCCTGGCCCACAACCTCTTCCCCATCGCCCAGACGACCCACCAACTCAGAGGCTCGTACTTCGCGTTCTCCCCCGACGGCGGCCAGATCGCTTACGTCGGAGCCGGGGCGACAGCCATGAATCAGGTGCTGCTCACCTCGCTCGACGCGCTGCTCGAACCCACGGTCGTGTGCGAGTTCAAGGGCCGACCGTCGGGCATCGCGTGGTCACGAGACGGCAAGCGCCTTGCCTGCCGCACGTACGCGCGGCTTGAGGAGGACGGCAGGAAGGTCACGCGCTATTCGTTGTGGACCGTCGGGGTCGATGGCAGCGAATTGCGCGAGATCTACAGCGATCGCTACGTCGGCACGCCGGCCTGGATGCCGGACGGGAAGCGGATCTGCTTTGATGCTTCCATTCCGCGCAAGGGGCGCGGGCTCCTGACGATTCGCGACGCCGTCGGGGCGGAAGCGACCCAGTTTCTCTTCCCACCGAGGGGACACGCGATCGTGGGGGTCACCTGGCACCCGACGACCGAGGCATTCCTGACCTCGTCCGTCGTCTACCAGCCTGAGCGGGCGTGGAAACTGACCGTCTACCCCGAGGGTCGTTTCAACAAGTCGGTCACCGTCGCCACCAGCGAGGAAGGGATATACGTGCCTTCCTTTGCCCCGGCGGGAGATGCGGTCGTCTTCCTCAGGCCCAACCAGCAGCGGACCTACAATATCTACGCAGCCGGCACCGACGCTCGGAAGCTGCGTCAATGTCTGTTGCTCCGTGGCGATTTCTATGCTGCGTCCGCGTCCTTCGCTCCCGATGGCCAGACGATGCTCGTGTACGCCCGGCCGGGCGTGACCCTCATCACTCTGACCGGGGTGAATCCACAGTAGGGCATGAGGAGTAGTGGCCGCACAAGCCGTTTCTTGACACGTGGCCGGGACCTCGCGGCCGAGGTCCGCGTCGGCAACTGACCAATACACGGAGGCAAAGATGCGCCCGAACATAGTCTTCATCATCACCGATAATCAGAGCCCGTGGACCCTCGGATGCTACGGGAACGATGAAATCCGCACGCCGAACTGCGACCGGCTGGCAAGCGAGGGCGTCCGGTTCACGAACTCAATGTGCGTGAACCCCGTCTGCTCGCCCAACCGCGCCACGTACATGACCGGCCTCACGCCCTCCCAGCACGGGGTGCACAACTGGCTAGGCGGCGAGAAGCCCGATGCCCAGGTCGGCCCAGGCTCGCCGACGAGGGCTACACGTGTGGTATGAGCGGCAAATGGCACCTTGGCGACAGTCTCAACCCGCAGCTTGGGTTCGACTATTGGTTCTGCAAGCCGCACGGACACACGCGGTCCTTCTATGACTCCGAGGCGATCTGGCAGGGCGAAATCTACCGGGAGCCGCGCTATTACCTCGACGCGATCACCGATCACGCGGTCGATTTCCTCCGGCAGGACCGCGAGCAGCCCTTCTTCCTGTATGTGGGCTACAACGGTCCGTATGGGCTGGATCAGGACATGCGCGAAGGCCATCGCAACCGGCATACGGAGTACTACGCCGACAAACCCCTGACTTGCTTCCCGCGCGGCGAGACCCATCCGTGGCTCGTGCAGAATCGCGACTGCATGAATAACCTGACCACGATACGCAGCTACGCGTCGGCAGTGAGTGGCGTGGACGATGGCGTGGGCACGATCCTGGAGACGCTGGATGATCTCGCCATCGCCGACGACACGCTGGTGGTCTTCACAGCCGACCACGGCCTGTGCGCGGGCCATAACGGGGTCTGGGGCATGGGCGACCACTCGCGCCCCCTGCACATGTTCCAGCACAATCTGAGGGTGCCCTTGCTCCTGCGTCATCCGAGGATCATCCCCCAGGGACACGTCGTCGATGAGCTGAGCTGCAACTACAACTTTTTCCCGTCGATGCTTGACTACCTCGGACTCCAGGATCAAATGCCGGATGCTGCGCTGCCCGGCCGGAGCTTCGCGGCCGCTCTGCGGGGCGATTCATTGAATTGGAAGGACGAAACCGCCTTCCACGAGTATGAGAACACCCGTTGCGTCCAGACGCCGGAGTGGAAGCTGATCCGACGTTACCCCCATGGGCCTGATGAGCTGTATGACATGGTCAACGACCCGGGTGAGCGAGTGAATCTGGTCCACGACGCAGAGTGTGCCGAAGTGCAGGCCGACCTGGACGCGCAGATGGGCGAGTTCTTCGCCACCTACACAGAGCCCGAGTATGACATCTGGGAGGGCGGGCGGACCAAGGCCGGGCGGGCAACGGAGCTATAGGGATTCAAGCATCGTCGCATCATGGCCAGCTCCCCGGGTTGGACCCCGCGGGGACAGGAGGCAGGGCGAACCATGGACAGGAATGCGCTCTTCGTTTCATGTACGATTGTGGCCGTGTTTGCCTGGCTTCAGCCTGTGTTGGCTCAAGCGCCTGTCGAGGCACAGACGGAACCCTTCCAGTACTTCCAGGGGTTCGAGACGGACGCCGACCCGCTGCAGTTCTGGACGAGCTATGACAAGAAGTACACGATCAACTTCAAGGGACCGACCACCGAAAAGGCCCGCTCCGGCAAGCAGTCCTTCAAGCTGGATATCACCTTCGAGGAGACCTCCCGGTTCCTGTGGCACATCCCGATCGAGGGCAATGTCCCCGTGGGAGGCAAGCTCGCGTTCTCAGGGCACATGCTTCTCGGGGATCAGACCACGGGTACGGCGACGCTCGGGGTGAGCTTCCGCTTCCCACCGACGAAGTTCAGCGGCTGCACGGCCCCGAACAGGTTCTACGGAGCGACCGGGGGCGAGTGGAAGACGGTCGGGGGGGACTTTGTCAGGCGCGGGAGAGACATCGCTAACTCTATCGTGACCACGCGCATGGAAGGCGTCACAGGGGAGCACGTGGGCGTGTTCCTCGAACGAATCATCTTTGATCTGCGCGGGAAAGCGGGACAGCGGGTGGTGCTCTACGCGGACGATCTGGCGATCACCGGCGAGGTCCCGACGCAGGACGCCTACCGGGACGAGATGACGAGGCGGTGGGGCACGATGAAAGAAGCGCTCGACGAGAAGCTGAACGCGTGGGAGGCGAGGCTGGATGAAGCCGGGACAGCCCTGGCGGAGTTCGCCGAGCTTTCCCCCCGGGCGGAGCGTCTGCGCCGTGAACTCGTGACGGGAGTCGGCGATGCGAAGGCGAAGATTCAGGCCGCAAGAGACGCGGGCCAGATCGAGAAGGTGCAGCGCGACGAGATAGAGAGCGTCCTCGGCCGGCTGCAAGGTATCGCCGCCATCACGGCCCTATCGGACGCGGAGAGAGAGGGCCGAAGCGCCCTCGTGTACGTCGCGCAGCCCGTGTCGGCCACCATGATCCTGCCTGATCAAGGCGTCGTTCCGGGCGTCGTCTCTCCGGAAATCCCGGTAGTCGCCGCTCGCGGTGAGTACGAGCCCGCGAGCTTCGTTATCTCTGCGCTGACCGCTCTTGAAGACCTGAGAGTGGAGGTCGACGATCTCCAGGGCGACGGCGGAGCCATCCCTGGCTCACAGGTCGACGTCAAGGCTGTGAAGTGCTGGTATCAGGCGGGCACCGCTTGGACGGGGATTCGGCAGGACAAGTCGAGGCGGATTCTCACCCCGGAACTTTTGCTCAATGACGATTCGCTGGTCAAGGTGGACGAGGAGAAGAAGGAGAACCACCTGAAGTTGAGCTTCCCCGAGGGCGAAAAGTACGTCTGGATCAGCGATCCGACGGACCGGAAGGGCGGCGGCAGTCTGCCCGTGGCGAAGTTCCCGGTCAAGGACAGCCCAGTGCTGCTCCCCGTGGACATCAGTTCGGGCCGCAACAAGCAGTTCTGGCTCACGGTCCACGTGCCCGCGGACGCCGAGCCCGGCGCTTATACGGGAACAATCACTCTTAAGACCCCCGGGGCGGTCATCGCGGAACTCACGCTGAAACTGGACGTGCTACCCTTCGAGCTCTTGCCCCCTTACTACAACTCCAGCATGGACTACCCTTCGAGCTCTTGCCCCCTTACTACAACTCCAGCATGGACTACCATGGCAGGCCGGGGCCCGGCGAGGGCACCATCGGCTCATGGGGCAAGAGTTGGACGCAGTTCCGCGCGGAGTTGCAGAACATGGTCGCGCATGGGTTGAGTAACTGCCAGCACTACAGCATCAAGCCGGAGATGCTCGAGGAGGTCCTCAAGGTCCGCGAGGAAGTCGGGATGGACAACCGGACGCTGTACCTGAAAAGCACCATACCGATTGGGAACCCGACAGACCCCGAGTCTCTGCAGGCGATTAGGGACAACGTGCGCAAGGTGATCGAGCTCACCAGGCCGTTCGGGACAGAGACCGTGCACTTCTATGGCATTGATGAGGTGACCGGGGAGGAACTGACCGCCCAGCGGCCTGCCTGGAAGGCTGTGCGGGAGGCCGGTGGCAAGATCTTCGTTGCTGGTGGCGGCGACAACGTCGAGCTGGTGGGAGACATCCAGGACGTGCACGTGCGCGCCGGCTGGCCCAACGCGAAAGAGGTGGCGCGCTGGCACGCGTACGGGCACAGGATTTTCTCCTATGCCAATCCGCAGACCGGGGTCGAGAACCCCGTCGTCTACCGCCGGAACTTCGGCCTGCTGCTCTGGAAGTATGACTACGACGGGGCGTCCACCAACGCCTACCAGCACACCTTCGGCACCACGTGGAATGACTTCGACCACCCAACCTACCGGGCACACACCATCGCGTATCCCACAGTGGACGGAGT
>JALGSS010000275.1 GCA_029821745.1 Candidatus Zipacnadia bacterium | reverse complement strand
ATCACCGTCTGGGAGGGCCACAACATCGGGCACAAGGCGATCTGCCCGTTCCCGACCGTCATGGCCCGCCAGGTTTGGGTCGAGATCCTCGAAGCCGACGGCGACGCTGACCTGCGCGAAATCCAGATAATCAACTCGACAGCCGGCTCCTGAGGCCGGCTCGCAGAAAAGGAGACACGATGACGCGATCTTTGACCCTACTGGGAGTGCTGGTAACCATCATGTCTGCATCCGCAGCCGACGCCGTGTGGGACGCCTGGCCGCCGCGTGACTACCTGCTCAAGAGCCTGGTCGATAGCGTGGAGGGCATCCTGAAGACACAGGACCCCGAAACCGGCCGATTTGGTACGAAGCCCTGGATCTGCCAGGACCAGAACGTCATCTTCCCGCTCGCCGTCGCGTGGGCCTACGAAGATGAGAGCAACCCGTGGTACCACGACGCCCGGGTGTTGGATGCCATCGGCAAGGGCGGCGAAGCTCTGGTCGATGACCAGGACGAGAAGGGGATGTGGACCTTCCGCAAGAAGGACCATTCGACCTGGGGCCAGATCCATATGCCGTGGACCTACAGCCGCTGGATCCGGGCCTACCATCTGGTCCGTGACGCTCTCCCCGAAGCGACGCGGGAGAAGTGGGACAAGGGCCTGCTGCTGGGCTTCACCGGAATCAGGCGCTATGCCGATGGTGGCGTGCATAACATCCCCACCCACCACGCGATGGCCCTGTATATCGCGGGCGTCTGCTTCGAGAATGAAGACTGGAAGACTGCGGCGACCGAGTTCATGGCGAAGGCCGTGGCGAAGCAGGATCCCGCGGGCTACTGGTCGGAGCATTTCGGGCCGGTCGTCGGCTACAATGCGGTGTATGTGGAAGCCCTTGGCGTCTACTATCACTTCTCTCGCGACCCCGTGGTGCTCGAAGCCCTGACGCGGTCGGCGCGCTTCCACGCCAATGTCCTGTGGGCGGACGGTTCCGCCGTCTCGGCGATCGACGAGCGCCAGATCTACCATCGCGGCGTCAGCGTCGGCAACGTGGGATTCAGTTGGACCCCTGAGGGCCGGGGGTATCTGCTGAAGCAAGTGGGTTCCCACAGCGAAGGCGGCGAGCGTGCTGTGAGCTCCGACTACGCCGCGTCAATGCTGATGTACTCCGGCGACGGCGAGTCGGTTGCGCCGCCGGCCGACCGTGATCAGGGGCGGTTCGTCCTCGGTGATGAGGACGCTCTGATTGAGCGCCGGCGCCCCTGGCAGTGGTGCTTCTCGGCGTATGCCTGCGACCCGCCGCAGAACCGCTGGATCCAGGATCGGCACAACCTCGTCGACGTCTTCCACGATGAACTCGGGCTTGTCGTCGGCGGCGGCAACACGAAGCTGCAGCCCTACTGGTCCACCTTCACCGTGGGCGATCCCTCCCTTCTAACGCACACAGCCGGGGACGAAAGCCCGAACTTCGTCCCGGACGTCGATCTGCTCTGGACACCGGACGAGGGCGATCTGGACCTGAGCGGCGCGGCGCCTCGGATGACGTTGAAGTACGGAGCGCACGAATGCTGGTTCAGCGCCGCCCCACGGGAAGACGGCAGCCTGGCCCTGACGTACCACGCGCCCAGCGACGCCGGAGTCCAGGCCCACGTGCCGCTCCTCCACCGGGGCGCGAAGGTGCGCCTGGCGACCGGACGGAAGGTGCTCCTCGGCGAGGACGATATCTCGCTCTCGCGGGAGGAGATTGGCGAGTTCATCGTGTACCGGGGCCTCAAGGTCTCGGTCCCGGAGGGCGCGTCGCTGCGTTGGCCGGCGTGGCAGCACAATCCATACGCCAAGGACGGACGGACCCGTGTTCGAGGCCCGAGATATCCCCTTCCGCTCAGACACCGGGACGCGGCTCAAGCGCCTGGACGGTCTGGGCTCCCAGTTCCTCGGCTCCACGGAGCCGGGCCACTCGATCACCTTCACCCTCCCTGCCGTTGAGCCGGGACGGTACGAGCTGCTTGGTGAGTTCGTCATCGCTGATGTATACGGCATCGTGCAGGTGAAGCTGGACGGCACGCCCGTCGGCGAGCAGTACGACGCCTATGGTCCCGGCGTGGATGACGAGGGCGAGCGTGTCTCCTTCGGGGAAGTTGAACTCAGCGAGGGTGAGCATGAGGTGACCGTAGAACTGGTGGGGAAGAACGAGAAAGCCAGGCGCTACTTCATCAGCGTCAAACGTTGGCTGCTGAAGCCGCTTGATTAGTGACGGGGCGACGCATCGCCGCCCTGGTTTCCATCAGACCGATAAAGGGGTCCCACACATGAAGATCTCCGCGACGACTGTGATGATGCCCAACCACGACATGCGGGAGACAGCCGAACTGCTTAGTAGACTGGGCTTTGACGGCGCCGAATGGCGCTGCCGGCACATCCCCGAGGCCCAGAAGGACCAGGCGTACTCCCCGTGGGGCAATGTGAAGAATGACTTCTCGCCGGACAATCTCGCTGAGCGGGGGGAGGAGCTGAGGGCCGTCAGCGAGGAGTTCGGGCTACAGGTCGTCACTCTCGCTACGAACATGCCCGCCGGCGATCTGCAGGACGTGCGCAAAGTGGCCGAGGGCTGCGCCAAATGGGGCATCCCCATGTTCCGGCTTGGGGCTCCGCGCGGCTACAGCCGCGACGAACCGTACACCCGGCTGATCGATGACACGATCCGGGCCTTCGACGCGGCACTCAAGGTGACCCGCGAGTACGGGGTTCGAGTGATCCTGGAGATCCACCGCAACACGGTCTCCTGCAGCGCCACGCAGGCCTACAACGTAGTGCGCAACTTCGACCCGGAGGATGTCGGCGTGATCTTCGACATCGCCAACATGAGTCTGGGGCAGGGCGCGGAGCCCTTCAAGATGGGTCTCGACCTCCTCGGCGACTACGTCGCCCACGTGCATGCAGGTGGCGGCAGAGTCAGCCCCGGCGACCGCGATGACAAGGGGCAACTGCAGTGGAACTGGGACACCTGCGATCTGGCCGACAGTATCGTCGACGTGGCCGAATTTGTGGGGGACCTCCAGGCAATGGGCTATCAGGGCTTCATTTCCGTGGAGGACTTCCGCGACATCGACCTTGAGGAGAAGCTGTCCACTCAACTGCAATTCCTGCGCTCGGTCTCCAGCTAGACAACTGCCCGGGGGCCTCGCCGCGCGCCGGCCATTGCGTGGCGGGGCCTACTGGGGTTCGTACTCCAGGAGCAGGTCGACACCATCCACAAAGCCGCCACCGGGCGGCACCGTCAGGGCACGCTGCGCGGGCTTGAGGTTGAGCTTCGCCGACTGGTCAGGTGAGACGCGCAGCAGATGCTCGCCCACGGGGACCCCGGGGATGGTGTAGAACCCATCATAGGCCGTCCTCGTGGCCTGCAGCACCTCGCCCTCGGCATCCACGATCTCCAACTCGATGCCGGGGGCTTCGCGCCGCAGGCCATCGGTGATCGTGTACGCCGTCCCGCCGACCTCGCCCGTTGGGACGACGGGGAAATCGATGGGCAGCGCGACGCCCGGCCTGGGCGTGACACGCGCGCCCTTCGCGACCGGAACCCACAACGGGTCCTCCAGAGTGCTGAGGGATATGCTGACGTCGACGGGCTGGTAAGGGGACAGGCCACCGACGAAGGCGAGGCCATCGCTGACGGTTCGGGCTTCGTGACTGATGCTGTTCACGAAGAAGCCCACATCCGGCAGGGGTTGGTCGCCCTCGTCGAACTCCCCGTTCTGGTTCAGGTCCAGCCAGACGCGTATTGATAGCGCACCGTCGCCGGCCATCTTGCGCGGGTGCCTGGCCCAGCGGCCGGAGCGTTTGTCATGCGCCATGAACGACGAAACACTGATCCCCATCAGGAAGCTGCCATCGGTGCCGGATTGGGCCCCGAGACGCCACGAGTATCGGCCCCGTATGCGGTTGAAGCTCCCGAGGAACCGAGTTCTGTGCTCGTGGATGTCGCGGCTGATCCCAGCGCTGAACGAACGGTCCCGATCTATATACCATTCGCTGGTCAGGGCTGCGCTGTTCAGCGTTCGGCTCGGCCACAACTGGTAGGTCAGCTCGCCTCTGAGGTGCTGCTGCCGCTTGCGCGTGCTGGCCAGCAGCGTGCCGGTCATCGTGGTTTCGTGTGGCCGGCCATCGCCGCTCAGGCGCTGCCAGTCGAGGAAGTGGGACAGACGAACGCGGCGGTTGCGGGTCGAGATGCGACCGCTGACGCGCGTTCTGGTGAGGCCCGACGCGTATTCGTCGCGCGTGGCTGCAAGCCGCGCCGGGAACTGTGACCTCCCGGAATGCAGACGAATGTTATCCGCACGTAGTTGTGTCTGGCGCCGGATCGAGTACGTGCCGTTCGTGTGGACATTGCTGACGAAGCCGCCGGCCTCCGTATGTTGCAGCGAGACGGTGGTTTCTCCGAGCCTTGTCTGGAGACCGAGGATGCCTGCGCTACCTCCCTCTGTGTCGAAGGCTGCGTCGAAACGGCCGTACCACTGGCCCTTGTAGCCTCTCGCGGCCAGGGAGACGAACTCTTCGGTATCGCCATCGACGTCCGCAGTGACCAGCGCGCCGCCGATCGTCAAGTCCTTCTGCAGCCCCCAGTCTCCCTGCAGCAGCGCCTGTGAGCCCCCGTCATCCAACTCATTCCAGCAGAGCCGGTACGCGTTGTCACCGGCTTCCAGCATGGATGAGCCTACGTTGAACACTTGCTCCTCTTCGCGCTTTTCGCCGTGGGGACCATGGAACACGAGACGGAAGTGATTCAGGCCGAACAGGAGCGGAACGTCGCGGAACTCATAGCGTCCATCGGGCTGTGCAGGGAGGTAGTCCAGCAGCACCTCATCGCGGTACAGCTCGATGTCCCATCCCGGAGGGGCGTTCCCCTGGAAAGTGTGCGTGTCGAACTCGCTCGGACGGAACAGAGGGTAGTTACTGACGAGGAGCCCCGTTGCCCTGTTTGCCCGTGAGACAAGCGGGATACTGGGCGCACTAACGTCGCCGAACGCCACTTCTCGGGCTCCCATCGACCCGAGCAGCTTTCCGCCCGGGTCCAGCCGGCTCATGGTCACGCGCGCCTTCGGACCGGCGTGACCCTTCTCCGTATACACGTAGGTCTCATTGGTCATGCCGAGCAGGTCGGCAGTGATGAGCGCAGAGTAACGCATATCGGTCCCGGAGTGACTGGTCCGCTCAAGCTCCACCGTGTAATCGATGAACGGCCCGTCGAAGTCCCTATGGGAGATCACGACGCGGGGATAGCCTCGGTCTTTGATCGGCAGGTACGCCTTCGCCTGCGCACCGCGTCGCTCCCGGTCGAGGCGCATCTGAAGCGGAAGTGGTTCTCTTGCCTCTAACGTGATAAGCAGGAAGTTCACGTCGAGGCGAACATCAAGCGGCAGCAACTCGGCGATCAGAGCGCTGCGGATGTAGATGTCATTGCGGTGGATTTCGGCGTAAGAGGGGTTGAACTGGACGACGCGACCTGCCACAACAGCCCGGCCCTGGACGGCGTCGAGGCTGAAAGACGGCTCTATGCCGCACAGCAGGCCGCGCAGCGTGGGTTTGCCATCGCTGGATAGGACCCCGCTGCCAGGCAAACCCCGGATGGTTCAATAGAGCATATTGCTGTCAAGTAAAATATGTAGTAAACTTCCGTGAATAGTTGAGGACAAGTCCAGCCAATTATACCTTGACAGACCTCGCAAATCCGGTTAAGCTCATCATAACCTAAAGTATTGATCATGTTTTGCTCATGATTTTGGGGAGAACGCAGGGATGGTCGGGCACAGGGCGTGCGGAAATCGTGGTCCCGATCCGTCTGCAAAGCGCCCCGTCGTTACAACGGGTGTTCCGCCTGGTGCCGGGGGACGCTCCGGAATGGCAGGAGCAACCGAATACGCTGAAAGGGGAAGTAAGATGCCACCGCGCGTTCTACTGATCGAAGACGACGCAGACGTGCAAAGTCTGTACGCCGCCGTGCTGGGAGTGCATGGGTACGAGACCACGTGGGCGAAGGACGGTCAGGAGGGTATTGACTGCCTGCACGAGGCGAAGCCGGACTTGGTTGTTCTCGATATGTGCATGCCCCGGAAGTCAGGTTGGGAAGTGCTAGGGGTGATGTCGGCGTCGGAGGAACTGCGGGATATTCCGGTAGTGGTGATCACTGCGCTTGGGAATCCCGCGAACGTTTCGCGTGGTTGGGCCCTCGGCGTCACGGCATACCTGACTAAGCCGGTATGCATCGACGAACTGGTGCTGCTTGCGAGCCGGCTCGCTCCCGTGCATCCCTCTGGGAGTCCGGCGCTGCAAGAAGTGAGCGCTCACGCATGAAGGCGGTCAATGGGAGCCGTGCGAAGCGTCAAGATGGGCCGGGGGCGACCTGGCAAAGGCTCTCTTGGGCCATTCTCGGGTCTCCCTTGGCGACCAGCCGAGCCGCAGCTGCCTGAGGATGCCCGACCGCCCTGTTACCGACGGGAGTTTTGTGGCCGCACGAGACTAAGCGCAGATTCCGTACAGGGGTGTTGGCTAGATGAATGCTCAAAAGACGCGCGTGCTATTGGTCGAAGATATGCCTATCCAGGCACGCTTGGTCGCCAAGCTGCTGGAACAGGCGGGTGCCGGGACCGTGACATTCGAGTGCATCGGTGCGCTTGCCGAATTGGAGGAGGCACTGCGTCGGGCGGATCCGCACGTGATACTGCTGGACCTTTCACTGCCTGATAGCAGTGGCCTGGAGACGCTGGAACGCACCGTGGCCGCTGCCCCCGATGTGCCCGTCATCCCTTTCACCGGGTCAGACGATGAGGCGATGGCGATCCGCGCAGTGCAGTCGGGAGCGCAAGACTACCTGGTGAAGGGTGAAGTCACGGGCAAGATGCTGATTCGTTCGATACGCTATGCCGTTGAGCGACGGGAGATACTGATGCGATTGAGCGCCAAGGAGCGGCGGTTCCGTGAAATGGCTGATCTGCTCCCAGACATGCTATATGAGACGGACAGCGACCTGAGAATCTCGTACGCCAACAATCTAGCCATGAACACCTTCGGATTCACCCAGGCAGACATCGACGAGGGATTGCTGATCACGGACCTAGCCGCCCCGGGGCAGGGCGAGATGATCCAGCGCGACCTCGCTGCCCAGATGGTGGCCGGCGGAATAGGGATCGAGACATACAACTTCTTAGGCAATCGCGAGGATGCCCTACCCTGTGAAGTCCATTTCATGATACTCAAGAACGCATCGGGTCGAGCAACGGGGACGCGGGTCGTGATGCGCGACATTACGGAGCGGGTGAAAGCTATCGAAGCAGAACGCCTGGCGGCGTTGGGACAGCTTGCCGCTGGGGTCGCTCATGAGTTCAACAACATCCTGGGGGCCATCGGAGGCTGGGCGCAGTTCGCCGGGTCATCGGGTACCCCGGAGTACATGGAGAAGCTGCTGCAGGTCGTGAAGAGCGGCGTGGTGCGCGGTTCGGAGATCGCCAAGAACCTAATGAGCTATGCTCAGCCAACGGAACCTCACATGGAGTCAGTCGCGATGGAAGCTCCTTTGGAGACGGCCCTCGCGATGGCTGTGCGCGAGCTCGAGAATGCAGAGATCGAGGTCGTCAGGGATTTCGCCGAGACTGATACCCGCATGTGGGCTGATCCGGGTCAGATCGAGCAGGTGTGCCTGAATCTCGTCATCAACGCCTGTCATGCAATGCCGGACGGAGGCACCCTCACCGTCCGGACCGCCCTCGACGACACGTCCCAAGAGACAGTGACGACCGTAAGCGACACAGGAACCGGCATTGAGCCGGAGGCCCTGTCGAGGATATTCGAGCCGTTCTTCACCACAAAAGGCCCTCTCGGTGCGAGTTCGGTGCCCGGCACCGGGCTTGGCCTATATGTCGCGCGCGGCATCATTGAGGCCCACGGCGGCACCATGAGCGTTCGCAGTGTCGTGGGGCAGGGCACGACCTTTGAGATACGTCTGCCGTCTACCAGCGCGTGCGAGTGCGACGAGGACACGTCGAGCGAACTGGAACTCAGTTCCCTCTCCGAACATCCGGCGTGTGTACTTGTAGCCGAGGACGAAGAGCAGATACGGGATGTACTCGCGCTCGCACTCCGCAGGCGGGGTTATGAA
>JALGSS010001161.1 GCA_029821745.1 Candidatus Zipacnadia bacterium | reverse complement strand
GCGAAGTAGCCTCCTCGGGAACAGGGGCTATACGGGGAACTGGGGAAGACAGAGGACAGACGTCGCTTCTTGAGACCCGTCGGCGCCGGGACGGCGCGTGCCCAACCACACGGGCAGTCCCGGCGCCTCAGGTTGCGATCTCTACGCCACGCCCATGTCGCCTAGCCGCCGGCAGGTCCTCCGGGACCGCCGGGTCCGCCAGGGCCGCCACGGTTCCCGCGGCGCTGTCCGAAGTTGACAACACGCTCTTCGTAGAGCTTCCACTGCTCCTCGGTTACTTCGTTTTTCACTGTCGCGTCGATGTCCGCCTTGGCGTCATCCACCACTGCATTGCACAGGTCCGCATTGCCGCCCTCCACCGCGTCTGCCCGGAGCTGCGAGTGCTCCTTGTAGGACGGCGCGAGCTTCGCGATCTGCTCGTCCGTGGCCTTCATGCCGAAGGAAAGCATGGCCCAGGAGCGCTCGATGTACATCGCGTTCCCCATGCCTCGTCGGTTGCCCTGTTGCCCGCCCGCGAGCAACTGGGTGAGCGCCGTGAGGCTCTTCTGCCACGTGACGAGACCCGCGATCTCCTCCTCGGTCAACTCCTTGGTGAGGGCCGCGCCGATCTCCTTGTTGTGCTCGTCCAGAGATGTCATCATGGCGCGGAAATTGCGGCTCTGCATGGCTTCGGCTCGGACCTTCTGCCGCTTGTCATACACGCCCTGGTAGGTCGGCTTCAGCTTAGCGAGTTTCTCGGCGCTCACGTCGCACCCGAAGTTCACTGCGGCCCAGGTGAATTCAAGGTACATCATCCTCGTCATGTCCATGCGTCCGCGCTGTCCGCCACGTCTGGCCTGCTGCGCCTCGGCGGTTTCTGTGATGATTGAGCCCGCAATCAGGATGGCGAGCGCCAAAATGACGATGCTCAGGATACGCGCCCAGCTTGAACGGTAATTCATGGCTATCCCTTCCAGTGCGCAGATGGCGTCAACGCGTCCGCCCGATGAGTCGCTACTCCTCGCAGGACGCTCGAGAGCCGCCTCAGGTTCGCCGGATATCGCGGATATGTGGCCGTCCCGGGACTACTCTCGACTCCCTGCGTCAACGGGTCGTCTCAGAGTGAATATGACCTCTGCGACCTGAACGTTACGTGGCTGGTCCGGGAAACGTGGGTCATAGGAGGATGTGATGATCAGGCGCGCGCGCGTCGGCTTGACGGGTTCTTCCAGGGACACGATCAACGGCTGGCGCGTCATCTTGCCCTCGTAGACGGTGTCACCATCCAGGGCCAGAGAGACCTCCTTCGGTCCGTAAGAGAGACCTCCTTCGGTCCGTAGGCGACTCTGGGGAGGACAATGATCTCGTCGATCTCCGCTTCGCCCCCAAGCTCGAACTCGAGCCATTCGGGGCGCTCGGAAGTCGGCCCGTGCCCCGGTATCGAGCCATCATTGCTCGAGACCCAGAAAGTGCTCGGGTCGCCGTCCAGTGCAAGGCGAGCGGGGTGCTTCTCGGATTGAGTGCCGGCGGTCACTTGCTTTGCGCGGACGAGAGTGCGCTTCTCACTCATACCCATCGGGAGCTCCATGCGGAGGACGCGGCGCTGTCCGCGCGGGCTGACAAACTCGAGGCGGGCGCTTCCGGCGTCAGTGCGCCATGTGACTGTCTGGGCGACTGCGCGTGTGGTTGCGGAGTCAGCGGACGGCAACAGAATGGCATAGCGCGGCAGGGCGTGCGCGTCAGGGGTGAAGTGCAGGTCGTCTTCCGCAGCTCCCCGTCGGTTGTATCGGCTCGCGGCGTGGTACTGAACTGCGCCCTCAGGGCCGGCGACATACCCCAGACGCTCGGCCACGCACGCCCAGTTACCGGAGACCGTGATGCGTTCCGCCGACATGGCTTCGATACGCTGGCTGCCGGCGTCCCACCGCAGTTCTCGCTCGCCGCCAGTGAGCTCGTGGTTCTCAATGCCGACGGGAAAGGCTGCTCTGCGTGTGTCCGGCATGTCGAGCATGACAGAGGGAGCTTCGATGATCGCGGCGCTGTCCCCGAAGCCGGCAAACTTGACCTCCCGGCTCTCCAGGGGGCCGAAACTGATCGTGAGTTGGGCCTCGAAGCCTTCCTGGGTCGCGGTGATGATCTGCGTGGTTGCCCCACCGGGGTTCCCGAAGACCCCCGGGCCGATGAGCCCCGGGTACCGTGGCGTGGTCACGTAAGGCCGAGCGGGATCGTCAACCGCCGACGGGACGACCATCGCCATGACGCGGGCGCCGTAGCTCAGGGAGACGAAGCCCTCGGGGGTGCGCTGCAGGATCAGCTTCACGTCGGGCATATGCTCGACGAAATCGGGCGGCGGCGTGGCCGGCCCGGCTCTGTGGCGGCCGAGCTCATGCTGCCACCACGCCATGGCGACGCGGCGGGCCATCACCGCCTCGCGGTAGAAGCCATTCGGGACGCTGTCCCCCGTGAAACGCCCGTCGCCGGTGA
>JALGSS010001160.1:1180-2545 GCA_029821745.1 Candidatus Zipacnadia bacterium | reverse complement strand
CGACTCCGAAGAGGGCAAAATCGGCATCCTGGGATACCAGCGCGTCAACGGTTCTCGGTACTGCGGCAACGACTACGACTGGTGGTGCTCTGAGATCTACGCCTACTGCGCCAGAGACTGGCTCGACGGCATCTCGTCATGCGACAAGGTCTCAGAGATGGTGGATTACTTCTCCGGCTCCTACTACCCCGAGTCCTGGGTCGAGAACGCGGACCGCGGTGACTACGTGAGCTTCGGCGACTACCACACCGGGATGTTCCTCGGGCTGGCGAAGAACGGGAGCAACAATCCCGATGACTGGTACATGTGGACCCTGGAGGGCAACACCTCAGACAGCCGCCGGTTTGATGAGGACGGCACATACGTGTCGTACACGAAGCTGACGAGCGCAGAATTCGGCTTCGGGCACATCCTGTACGATCACCTCAAGTAACGAGGACTTAGCCATCGGGGCCGTCGAAACCGACGGCCCCGATGGCCACGCGCCCTACAACGCAGGACCCGCAGGGCCTCACGAAGAAGGACACTCGCAGCCTCCCAACCCACACACCAGTCCCTGCGAGGTGCCATGCCCTTGAGCCACGAACTGCTGCCCCTCATTCTACTGATAGCTGTGACGCCCGCGCTGTGTCAGCCCACCCTCGTCTTCGACAAGAGCGACGTGCCCCAACTCAGGGAGCGCACCCGCGAGGGCGACAACGCCCGGGTCTGGGACACGATCCGGACGCGCGCGGATGCGTACTGCGATCCACAGTCCCCCGACTACGCAGACCCAGAGGGTCTTGATGCTGCGCCGAGCGGCGACGTCCGGATACAGGTCCTTGGCCACACCTTCGGCCGGCGGCTGACCAATTGGGTGGAGAACCTCGGCCTGGCCTACCAGCTCACCGATGACGAGCGCTACGCTGACCAGGGCGTCAAGGTTCTCATGGCCGCCGTCCGCAAGATCCCCGTCACTGATTCGCGGCTCGAGAAATCCTTCGCGGGAGCTCGGGGAGACATCGCGCACGGCCTCGCGCTGGGCTACGACTGGCTGGGCGAGAAACTCACCGAGGACGAGAAGCGCGAATGGGCCGCCGTGGCCGCCGGGTACGTGCGCAACATCATCGGGCAAGCGCAGCGCGAGGGAACCTGGTGGGTGCCCCATCACAACTTCATGGGCGTCGCCGGTGGCGCGGCCGGTTGCCTGGCCCTCCAACTAAAGCCCTTCTACCCCGACGAGGCGAAGCAGTGGGTCGACACCTGCACACAACTCATCGAGACATGGCTCGACGAGGGCTTCGACGAGCAGGGCGCCTACTACGAGGGCACCGGGTACTCGGTCTATGGGATGACGAACGCTACGCTCTTCGCGGAGGCATTGCT
>JALGSS010001160.1:0-1173 GCA_029821745.1 Candidatus Zipacnadia bacterium | reverse complement strand
CGCGCGCCGCATTTCCTGGCGATGTCGGTGCTACCGGGCGAGCGCGTTGTGGAAGCGCGGAATGACGCCAACTACGCGGGACTCGGGAATCCCCTTTTCCTGCTCCTGGCGAAGCGGCAGAACAGTCCCCTCGCGAAGTGGCTCTGGGAGCGGTGCGGTGGAGGCACAGCGCCGCTGCAGATCGTCTGGGACAATGACGTGACTGCCCAGAAGCCCCTCGCGCTGGGAGAGCCTCTTGCGGAGCACTTCGAGGGCCGAGGGCTGTGTGTGTTCCGGACGGGGTGGGAGACGGAGGATATCATGTTCTCCGTCGAGGCGGGGCCCTACTACAAGGTGACGCATAACCAGGCCGACAAAGGCTCCTTCACGCTGTATGGTCTGGGGCAACGGTGGGCGATCGACTCGGGCTACGGCAACAACCGCAAGCCGGGCGGACGCGATCAGACAGTAGCCCACAACTGCGTCCTGGTCGACGGAGAGGGCCAGGCGCTGTCCGGAGCCGGGGCTGGGACGAACGGCAAGATAGTCGAGTACAACGACGGTCCGGACTTCGGCTACTGCCTTGCAGATGCCACCGACGCGTACAAGCGAAATAACCACAACCAGCCCGGCGCCGTCGTTCATCACGCGTTCCGGCACTCCTTCTTCCTCAGGCCCCGCCCGGGTGTCCCCGCGTACGCCGTGGTTCTCGACGACATCCGGAAGGACGACGAGGAGCATGACTACACCTGGCTGCTGCACACGGCCCCCAACCTGGAGATCGAGACGGTAGACGAGAAAGCCATCCTCCGCCCCAGCGCGGCTTCCGGCGGCGCCTATGTCCAGACACCGGCCGGTGAGACCGAACGGGGAAGCTGCGAGTGGCGTTTCGAGGTCGAGGAGGCGGGCGAGTACGTGCTCTGGGGGCGTGTGCGCGCTGCAGGCCCGGAGGTCGGGAAGTCGGACTCCTTCCTCGTGCAGATGGACGGGGGGCCACAGATCTCCTGGCACATGCCCGGAAGGCGCGACTGGACATGGGGCCGCGTGGGCGACGGTGTGCCGGCCTCGCCGGTGTCATTCCAGCTTGCACAAGGTGAACATGTGCTGCGCTTCCTGACGCGCGAGCCGGGGGCGCAGGTTGACCGCGTAGCTCTCACGCGTGATGAGAGCGCCAAGCCCCCGTTTTTCACGGAG
>JALGSS010001159.1 GCA_029821745.1 Candidatus Zipacnadia bacterium | reverse complement strand
AGGATCCATTCCGACCCGTTCTCCCACCGGTGGATCCCCCGCCAGCGGTTGTTGTTGTGCCCCATCTCCAGGCTATTGAAGTAGCAGTGGTCGTGGATGTCGATGGGCGCCCACAGGGGAGTTCCGCGCGGATGGTTGATGTCCAATCCCCCGTGCGCGGACGCGCCGTTGTAGGCTCCGAGCCAGCAGTCCTCGCCTCGGTAGCAGCCCTCGATGCGCAGCCCGTTTTCGGGCAGCGGGCACCAGGGATGAAGCGCCACCGGACAGATGCGCAGGTCGGCCTGTTGCAGCGCAAAGCGGGCGTGCTTGCTGGGGCGGCACTCCCCGTGAGTTTCGGTGATGAACTCGAAGATGTCATCGACGGCGTCCAGCCAGATGCGCACGCCGTGGATAACCCAGGGCTCATAGAAGCTCTGTTGCGTCGAGATCTCCCGCTCGAGCACCTGCTCGTCACCGTTCACCGCGATCCGGCAGCGGAACCGGATATCCGTCCGGCCACCCTCTTCCTCCACTTTGAGCTCCTGCAGCGTGGTCCGGATGATCTCGGCGCCGGTCTCCAGCAATTCGACGCGCACCACGTCGCCGGAGGTCAGCGCGTACTCAAGCACATCGCCGCGATCCATCTCGACGGCGGCGAGAGTGTCCTTGGCTCGTTTGCGCAGGGTCGGCATGGGTGTAGGGCTCTCCTGGCGGGCTAACGGTTTCCTCGGCGTTCGTCTCGGACGAACCAGCAGTAGAGTTGTTCAGCCTCGGGCGCCGACTTCCTTCCCTCACGCGCGAAGGCAGCGCTCGAAATGGTGCTTTGAGACGCCGAGGCCGCCCATGCGAGGGTGGAGGTCTCGCTTCCCCTGGTCAACGGTGTGCGGGCCTCTGTCCCTGGCCCCGACGTTCTTGAGCACCCGAGCAGGAGAATCCGTATAAACATGGAACCTATTATATACCGTGGACAGACGACCCGTACGTTTGTGGGAAATAGGAGGTCCTGTATGAAGTTGCGGATTGTCGGGCTCATGGTTGTGTTGCTGGTGCTGGGGCTGATGGCGCAGGTCTGTGCAAAGGACATCTACGTGTCGATCGAGAGGGGAAAGAACAAGAAGGGCGAGGGGACGATCGCCAGCCCGTACAAGAATATCGCCCACGCAGCCCGGGAGGCATCTCCGGGTGACGAGATCCGGAAGAGCGGGCTGACCTTCGTGGGAGGCTTCACGGACGATTTCAGCGCCCGTGATCCCTTCGCGAATGTGACGCTTCTCGCCTACGACGACTCAGAATCCAACAAGACGAAGCGCCCGGCCGGGCCTGATTTCCTCGCGATCAAAGACGGCGACGCGGAATTCGCCCAGCTTCTCGGCGGCATCACGCTGGATGGTCTGTGGTTCGACGGCGGCCCACGGAACACCTACAGCAAGGACCCCGAGAACCCGTCCATGAAGCCGGACTCGACGCCGAACGACTTCCTCCTGCACTGTGCTGTTGCGAAGGACACCGTGGCCATCGTGCGCAACTGCGCGTTCATCAACCCGGGCAAGGCGCCGGCGATAACGATGCAGTGCGCGCCCGGGGGGAAGGCGGAGCTCTACAACAACGTGATCGTGAACTCGGTCTTCCACCAGCTTGATCTGGGGACGAAGGCCAACAGGTACCTGGAGCGCGCCGACTTCGACGTGCATCACAACACGATCCTGTTCTCGTGGCGTGACACCGAGAACGGGTCGGGCGTGTACATCCGCCCCTACGTGAATGCGACCATCCATGACAATATCATCGGATGGGGCGACGCGTGGGCGCTGAATAACTCATTCTACGAGAAGAAGATCGAGAAGCCGCGGCTGCCCCCGAAGCCCGGTTTCATGAACGAGAACGTGTCCTTCGACGGCAACGTCATCTGGATGTGGCAGCGGGGCCTGTATGCGTGGGTTGCCAAGGGACAGACGGGTATCCTGTCCAGCACCATGCTCGACGAGCTCGAGGACACCTCGCTTGCTTCCGCCGAGGACAATGTCATCGCCGACCCGGAGATCGAGTACAACAAGGTGTGGATGGAGCACTACCTGAACCGGAACTCGGCGGCTGAGGGCGAGATCACGATGGACAGCCTCAACAAGTGGCGGCAGAAGTTCGGGCTGGCACTGGTTGGCGAGGGCAAGAACCGGAAGGGCTACTGCATGAGGTACGC
>JALGSS010000274.1 GCA_029821745.1 Candidatus Zipacnadia bacterium | reverse complement strand
CACCTGGGCGATGGTCTCGGCTTCCGCCAGCGGCGGCTCGTAGACGGTCGATGAGTAGGTGCCCTTGCTGTTCGGGATGCCCCAGTAATCCCGAGGCGTACCATCCGGCAGGGGGGGCATCGGCTCGCCCACATACGGAGCAGCGCTGACGAGGTTGCGCATGTCCGACCCGAGAGCCTTGCGCAGGGCCTCCAGGTGAGGCAGCGAGAGGTGGTCGCACAGGGCCTGCGTAACATCGGCGTTCGCTTCGTAGTCCACGCAGGGCCTGTCCACCGGCTTGCGGCTGACCGCGGCGAGTACACGCTCTTTGGATGTCATCGGCATCTCCCTGCTCGGTTCATCGGTTCGTTGTCAGAGTTTCGCCGCTGCCCGGCGGGTGCCCTTGGCTGAAGGCACATTGTGAAACAGCCCGCCTCAACGAGTGGAGGCGGGCTGTGGTGCTGCGTGGATCGGGTCCAGCGGCCTGCTACTTGACCGTGACAGTCTTGGCCAGGTTGCGGGGCTGGTCGATGTGCTCGCCGCGCAGGTCGGCCATGTGGTAGGCCAGCAACTGCAGCGGGATCGCGATGGTGATCGGCGACACGTACTCGTGGGTCTTCGGCACATAGATCATGTCGTTCGGCCGGCCGGCAATGTCGCTCGGATCCGCATCGGGATCGACGCCGGTCTGCTCAATCTTCTCATCGCCATCGTAGGCGACGGCAACCATGGGGCCACTGCGGGCCTTGATCTCCATGATGTTGCCGATCATCTCGTCGTAAGTCGGTCCCTCGGGGGCGATCGACAGGACGAACATATCGGGGCCCACGAGAGCGATGGGACCATGCTTCATCTCGCCGGCGGAGTATGCTTCGGCGTGGATGTAGCTGATCTCCTTGAGCTTGAGGGCACCCTCCATCGCGGACGGCAGGTTCACGCCCCGCGCGAGGTACAGCGCGCTGGACTTGTCGTAGTGCTTCTTCGCGACGGCGAGGACATCGTCCTCGCGTTCGAGAAGCGTCTGCGCGTCCTCCGGAAGCCTCAGCAGGCACTCCTTGATCTCGCGCGCTTCCTCCGGGCTGACGGTGCCGCGGATTTCGGCGAAGTACAGCGCGAGAAGCTCGATGGTGAGGATCTGAAGCGAGTAAGCCTTCGTGGACGCGACACCAATCTCCGGGCCGGCCTGAATGTAGGCCACGCCGTCGCTCTCGCGAGCGATGGAGCTGTCGACTACGTTGATGACGCCAACGATCTTCGAGCCTTTGGCCTTCATCGCCCGCAGGCCCTCAAGGGTGTCAGCCGTCTCACCGGACTGGCTGACGATAACACACAGCGTATCGTCAAGCACGACGGGGTCGCGCTGCTGCAGTTCCGCGGCCAGATCGGCGTCGGAAGGGATCTTCGCAACTCTCTCCATCAGGAACCGGCCGACGACACCGGCGTGGTACGCGGTGCCACAAGCGGTGAAGACGACGCGCTTGAAGCTCTTGATCTCGTCCTCGGTCAGGTTGATGTTCTCGAAGGTGATGGGCTTGTCGGCCGAGCTGAGGCGACCCGCCAGGCATGCGCGGATTGCGTCGGGCTGCTCGAAGATCTCTTTGTGCATGAACTTCGGGTGCTCACCCTTGGCTGCGGCGTCCGCGGGCCAGGGGATCACGTAGACTTCGCGGTCGATGGCGTTGAGTTCGAGGTCGGTGATCTCGATACCGTCACGGGTGATGAGGCACAGCTCGTCATCGCCGATGACGTAGACTTTGTCGGTCTCGGCGCGGATCGCGCCCATGTCGGAAGCGATGTAGTTCTCGCCCTCGCCGATACCAACAACGAGCGGGGAGAAGCGGCGAACCGCGATCATCTCGTCGGGGCTGTCCGCGCAAATGATGCCGAAGGCGAAAGCGCCCTGCAGATCGAGGACGGCCTTGCGGGCGGCCTCGCGCAGATCGCCATCGTAGTACTTCTCGACGAGGTGAGCCATGACTTCGGTGTCGGTCTGGCTCTTGAAGACGAAGCCCTCGCTCTCGAGCTGCGCGCGGAGCTCCTGGTAGTTCTCGATAATGCCATTGTGGACGACGGCGATGCGCCCGTTGGTGCTTAGGTGGGGATGGGAGTTCTCTACCGACGGCTTGCCGTGCGTGGCCCATCGAGTGTGACCGATGCCGACGCTGCCGACCAACGGCTGCTCATCCAGCGACTCCTGCATGACATCGAGTTTCCCAACGACCTTGCGCAGGTCGAGATCCCCGCCGTCAGTCACTACACAGATGCCCGCGGAGTCGTACCCGCGATACTCCAACCTGCGCAGGCCTGCCAGGCAGATGTCGGGGGCCTGACGCGTACCAACGTATCCCACGATACCACACATCTTGTGTCCCTTCTTTCTACGAATACTATCCATTCACCCAGCGCTCCCGGCCGGGCACAGGCCCGCCGGGAGCGCACAGGCAACCGGTCTCGCGAACGCATATTATAACCTCTCGCTGATGCCAAAACAAGGGCAACCGCTTTGAACTGAAGGGGTGGCCTTTCTTGACTTGGCCGGTGCTGCGCGGGTATATTCAGTATGTTCTTTGCGACGCATTACGGGGTGTAAGATTCATCAGGAGGGATACCTAGATGCCACCCAAAGGCAACGCGATTATCGGCCAATCCGGTGGCCCCACGATCGTCATTAATGCCAGTCTCGCCGGCGCGGTCGAAGCAGCCGAGAAGCGCGACGAGATCGAAACTTTCTATGGCGCGATTCACGGGCTAACCGGGGTTCTCGACGAGCAGATGATCGACCTTTTCCGCGAGGACGACGAGGTCATCCGGTCGCTGAAGACCACTCCTTCGGCCGCACTCGGTTCCTGCCGCCTGAAGCCCAAGGCGCAGGACCTGGAGCGCTGCATGGAGGTTTTCAAGGCCCACAACATCCGCTACTTCTTCTACAACGGCGGCAATGACTCACAGTTGACCTGCCACCTGATCTCGGAGCTGGCCAAGAGCAGCGATTGGGACATGCAGGTCGTCGGCATCCCGAAGACCATCGACAACGATCTGGTCATCACCGACAACTGCCCCGGCTTCGGCTCAGCAGCCCGGTACGCGTCGGCCTGCGTGCAGTTCGCGGCCAAGGACGCGGAAGCATTCGGCACCGTTGAGGTCGTCGAGGTCATGGGCCGGAACGCCGGGTGGCTGACCGGATCCGTCCTGGCAGGCCGCCTGGACGACTACATGGCCCCGCATCTGGTCTACCTGCCCGAAGTCGACGTCAACCCCGACGAGTTTCTGGCTGATTGCAGGGCTATCTACGACGAGCACGGCTACCTGGTGGTGGCGGTCTCCGAGGGCTTCAGTTTCGCCGACTCGGGCCTCGCCACGACGTCCCAGAAGATAGACGAGTTCGGGCACGCTCGTCTCGGCGGCGTCGCGTCCGCCTTGGGCGACATGATCGAGGATGAGCTGGGCGTCCGGGCCCGTAGCGATACCCTCGGCAACCTGCAGCGCTGCTTCGGCTGGTGCGCGTCGCAGGTTGACATCGACGAGGCCTACGCGTGCGGCGTTGATGCGGTCAACCGCTCGTGCAACGGCGAGACCGACGTCATGATCACGATCCAGCGCAAGAGCAACGAGCCCTTCGAGTTCGAGACGGAGACGACGTCGTTGGTCAGCGTCGCCGACCAGACGAAGGTCGTTCCGCCGGAGTGGATCAACGAACGGGGCAATGGCGTCACGCAGGAGTTCATCGACTACGTCCGGCCGCTCATGACCGGCGGCGGGGAGCCCCTTCCCACAGACCTGCCACACTTCCCAAGGCTGCGCAGACTCGCGGTTGACCGCAAGCTTGAGCCGTACGCTCGCACGAAGTAGCCAGGCGGTCCGCCCCCGAACACAGAACGCCCCACCGGTCGACTCGACCGGCGGGGCGTTTTCGTTGCGCAAGAGCTTCGGCGCCAGGTGGGTTGGGCGAAAAAAAGGGCTCCCCGAGGGGAGCCCTTTCTCACGTCAGTTTGGTCAGCTTCTTAGAAGCCGACGCGCACCTCGGCGGCCAGCAGTTCCTGGTCCTCCGCGGTGACGCTGACAGCGCTCTGCAGCGCGTAGGTCAGCCCAAGCTCGACACCGTCCGCAACGGTCTTGCTGGTGCGGATAGCAAACAGCTCGTCGTACATGATCCCACCAAACGGCTGGCGGCCGGGCGCCGGGTTGTTGGCGTCCAGGCTGTAGTACGCGATCTCGAACGGAGTGTTCGCCAGGTTGAACTGGAGCTGTCCACCGATGACCTCGAGGTTGCTCGCGGCCAACGGATTGCGCAGCCAGCGCTCCCACGGCACTACGCCAGTACCCAGTTCCGTACGATACGACTCGTAGTACGGATTCAGGGTGCTGTAGTAGACGCTGTACTCGGCTTCCACGTCGGAGTAGAAACCACGCAGCGCCCAGTTCTCGCCCTTCCAGACATCCAGCATCGCCATGATGGCGTAAGGCTGGGTGTTGTAGTTGCTCACGTCGGTGAAGTTAGCGGACTGAGTCTGGGTGGCGTACTGAGCGTAGAGCTCGCGGCCCCAGAACTTCGTCCAGAGGTCAGCAGACCAACCTTCTTCGCCGCCGTAGCCATTGGCGAGCCACTCGCCGGCGAGTTTCCAGTTCGGCTTCTCGTAGCTGGCCATCGCGGAGACGTAGCCGTCGTTGTTGTCGAGAGGCGTGGCCCAACTGTAGGCCGAAGCGCCTGCGAAAGCCTCGATGTCAACGTTGGTGTTCCAGACGTTGGTCATCTTCGCACGGATACCATCCTGGGACTGCCGTGCATTGTTGACCAGCAAGCCGAGGCCATAGTTCACGAACTGGCGGCCCCAGACCCAGTCAGCGGCAAGCACTTTCTTGGTCGGGAACATCAGGCAGGCTTCGTCGAGCCAAAGGGTCTCGGCCGCGTTGCCGTCGACCAGCATGGCCATGGAGTCGTCGGCGGTGCGGACCTTGAGAGCAACCTTACCGGACAGGTCGTTCGTGATGGGGCCCTCGATGCCGAGCTTGGCGGTCAGAGCGTCGTACTGGAAGTTGGCGGAAACAACGTCGTTGCCGGCCCAGCCGATGCGGTAGTCAACGTACCCGAAAACCTTCGGGCCCTTGACCTGCTCCTCGAGCCAAGTCACACGATCTCCGAGGTCATACACGTCGTCCTCGAGGTAATCGAGGTCGTCGCGGATGTCCTTGAGCTCGTCTGCGAACTCGTCAAGCAGCTTCTTGCAGATCGCGCGGACTTCCTCCGGTGACGGGGGATCGCCCTTGGGACCCTGAGGGCCGGTGGGGCCAGTCGGGCCGGCGACGCCCTGGGCACCAGCGGGACCGGGAGGACCTGCGGGACCCTGAGGGCCGGCGACGCCCTGGGGACCAGCGGCACCAGTGGGACCAGCAACGCCGGCGGGGCCGGGAGCACCCTTCGGGCCGGTGGGGCCTACGGGACCGCGCTCACCGCGCGGGCCAGGAGCGCCCATCGGTCCGGGAGGTCCCTGCGGGCCAACGTCGCCCTTGGCGCCCTGTGCGCCGGCGGCGCCAGTGTCGCCCTTGGGGCCACGGTCGCCCTTGGGGCCCTGGACGACGGTCGGGGCAGTGCCACCAGGGGTACCAGTGCCGCCGGTACCAGGAGGTCCGGCGGGGCCGGTTAGGCCGGCAGGACCGACGGGGCCGGCAGGACCGGCAGCGCCGCGCTCGCCGCGCTCGCCGCGCGCGCCTTCAGCACCCCGGGCTCCCTGGGCACCGGGATCGCCCTTGGGTCCGGGAGGTCCGGGAGGTCCGGCCGGAATGGCTTCCATCAAGCGGGCGACGGCCGCTGCGAACTCGTAGCGGGTCATTGCCCTGTCACCACGGAAGGTACCGTCCAGGTAACCCGTGATAACGCCCTCGTCAACGAGGGTCTGCACGGCGTCATACGCCCAGTGGTCGAACGGCACGGTCTCCGCTGGGTTGGCCTGCGCGAAGCAGGGAGCAACCGCGAGCATGGAGACTACAGCACACATTACGAGCTTCTTCATGGTTTATTATACCCTCCTCGATATGGTCCGGGGGATCACGCATTCCCTCTCGCTGAGGGACCGCGCATCCCGAAACGGGCAAATACTGCAGCATCGAGCCTGCGGGGAGAGTGTCCTATGTTTCCTCACCGCCGCAGTCGTGATTACGGGCTCGTTCCGTCTTGACCGCGTAAGTTCACCAACCTGGCCTGGGGTAGCACCTCGATTCTCGACCAGTTTCGGCTGGATGGCACGGTCAAAACACCGGGTGGCGTGGCTCCGCATACGCAGACCACGCCGAACGTGACTATAGCAAGTGGGGAGGTTTGGAGACGTGTTTTGGGGCCTGCCAGGGCACGGTTGAAGGGAGCAATAACCGTTCGTTCGGACGCACAGAACGCGCTGGGCAACGGGGATAAAAACAGTGGTAGCGCAACGGTCGCAGGGCCACGCAGGGGTGCACAACGGTGTTGGCGCTAAAGCGCATCGCCTCAGCGCGTCGGGCCCTACGCTTCATCGTCGCCCATGATATCCGCGATCGTGTGGGTGCCTTTGAGAAGCTCCCCGACCTTCCGAACCTCTTCGGCGGTTATCGCGGGAAGCGCTTCGAGGCTGCGGGGAGCGCGCCTGGGGCTCTCGGCGTCCCAGTTCTCCGGCGGCTCATCGTCGGCCCCGGCATGCCCGAAGGCGTGATCCGCAGCTTCGTCAAACCCCGCGTTCGACAGGCATGTGCCAATCCACCGGTAGATGTGGACGTCCATTGCTCCGCCGCTGAGCCCGGCTTCGAAGGCCGAGACAGCGTCGAGCATCGCGGCCCGATAGCCCTCGATATCGACAACCACGGTTTCTCGGGTATCGGCGTCCAAAGCGGTGTAAGCCTGCTCGGCAAGAGCGAATCGGTTATAGCCCAGAGCGAAGTGGAATGCGGGGTCATCGGCCCCCAGTTCAATCGCGCGCTCAATGTAGGACACGACCCGCTCCGATGCATCGAGGTGATAGCAGCATTCCGCGACCACGAGCAACCGTGTCGCCTCCGCCGCATCACTGCCGGCCCGGAGGCGTTCGAGGGCATCGAGGACCTCCTCAAGCGCGATCCGGCGCTTGTCCGCGAGGGACACCATGTCGTCGAGGGAGATGGGATCATCCTCGGTGAGCGCCGAAAGCGTGCGGTGGAAACGCAACTCGTGCTCAAGGTACCGGGCAAACACGGCACCGACACCGGCGTCGTCAACAGGGAGGTCTGCGATACGGGCCGCGATCAGATCATAGTAGAGCCGAGAGAACCCCGGTATACTGTCGAAGGCTCTGAGCTGATCGAGGCGCTGCCTGATTCTATCGATGTGGTCGGGGTTGCGCATGGGACAGTCTCCGGGCGGCGTGTGCGGCGACATTTGGGGTGTATTTCCACGCGGGCTCCGAGTATACCTCTCCGCTGTGTCGACGAGGGTGCCGCCGGCCGGCACGAGGCGCTTGCGGCTCTGACGTACCACATAGCCACGTAGGCCAGGCTTCCACCTGGCCTACGTGAAACGGGCACGCGGAGGCGGCCGCACCATGCGGCCACGGGGCCTTGCAGACAGTGCCGCTTGGCTCCGGCCTCCTTCTGACGAGCTACTTGAGTTCGATGGTAGCGCCGCTAGCCGCGAGCTTCTCCTTGATGCCCTCGGCCTCTTCCTTCGTGATTTCCTCCGCCACGACGGCATTCGGGGCTGCCTCGACGAGTTCCTTGGCTTCCTTCAGGCCCAGGCTGGTGACCTCGCGGACAGCCTTGATAACCTGGATCTTCTCTCCGCCGACCTCGGTGATGACGACGTTGAAGGAATCCTTCTCTTCTTCCTCTTCGGCGGCGGCGCCGGCCATGGCGGCTACTGCCATGGGCGCGGCAGCGGTGACGCCCCACTCTTCCTGCAGCTTGTCCTTCAGCTCGACGAGTTCAAGGACGCTCAGTCCGTTGATTGCGCCGATGATTTCATCTACGGTCATTG